>JBDLUZ010000021.1:0-15762 GCA_039805045.1 Bacteroidota bacterium
ACCATAAAAGAAAAAACTATTTACAAAAACTAAGTATCACATTATTGTTATGGACTTCATTTCCACCAAGATTGCTGTAATTTTGCTGCAAGTTACATCAATCAACAGTTACAATGGAATTAAGCCCACTTACAGCAGTATCACCAATAGATGGTCGTTACGGCAGACAAACCAATCAGCTTGCAGCCTATTTCTCAGAATATGCACTCATTAAATACAGATTAAAGGTTGAAATAGAATACTTTATAGCTTTGGGCCAGCAGAAGTTATTCAGTTTACCGGCTGCCAAAAGCAATGCACTCAGGAAACTACTGGATAATTTCAATCCGGAAACTGCCCAGGAAATTAAGCAATTTGAAAGTGTAACAAACCATGATGTCAAAGCACTGGAGTACTACATGAAAAAGGAAATGGATAGGCTTGGGCTTGAAGAGCTCAAGGAATTCATCCATTTCGGATTAACATCGCAGGATGTTAACAACACTGCAATTCCACTGATGTGGAAAGAAGCCTTGGAATATGAATTCTATCCAGCGGTCAGCAACCTCATTATCTCAATCAGGGATATGGCAAAGAGCTGGAGTGCAATTCCAATGTTGGCCAGAACGCACGGACAACCTGCCTCTCCAACCAGCCTGGGTAAGGAAATGATGGTGTTTGTTGAGCGCCTGGAAAATCAACTGAACCTGCTAAACCAGGTACCCTATTCCTGTAAATTTGGTGGTGCAACAGGAAATTTCAATGCACACCTTGTTGCCTACCCTGAAGTTGACTGGGTAAAATTCGCAAACAGATTTTGTGAAAACAAGTTGGGATTGCAAAGACAGCAGTATACAACCCAAATTGAGCATTATGACAATCTTGCAGCACATTTTGATGGCATCAAACGCATAAGCACCATTTTGATTGACTTATGCAGGGATATCTGGACATATATTTCCATGGAATATTTCAGGCAGAAAACCAAACAGGGGGAAGTTGGCTCATCGGCTATGCCACATAAAGTCAATCCCATCGATTTTGAAAATGCAGAAGGAAACCTTGGTTTGGCAATAGCTTTACTGGAACATTTATCTGCAAAACTACCTGTTTCCAGGTTGCAGCGGGATCTGACCGACTCTACTGTCATCAGAAATATAGGCGTACCGTTAGCCCATTTCATGATTGCGATAAATTCTATCAACAAGGGTCTTGGCAAACTGGTTCTCAATGAGTCTGCATTGCAGAATGACCTTGATAAAAACTGGGCTGTAGTGGCAGAGGCCATCCAAACAATCTTAAGAAGAGAACGTTATCCACAACCCTATGAAGCATTGAAAGAGCTTACAAGGGGTAAAACATCGATCGATAAGGAAAGCATTCACACATTCATCAGCAACCTGAAGGTAAGCGCTGCCGTTAAAAAAGAACTGAAAGCTATCACGCCTTTCAACTATACCGGTGTGAAGTTAAGTTGAACTTAATGCGCTCAGTCTTTAATTTATTTGTGAATTTCTGAACTGAAATGGAATTGAATGCCTGGATTATTGGCAATCTCGGTGTTCAGGAACCATTCGCTTTGGGCCAGGTAAACGGTATGTCCGTCTTTATCTGTTACAATGTTGGATGTTTTGAAACGGGTGAAATCATCTAGCTTGGTTTTATCATCAGCTGTCAACCAGCAGGCTTTGTAAAAGGGCAGTGCATTGAATTGAACTGATGCACCATATTCCTGTAAAAGCCTGTATTGTATTACCTCAAATTGCAGATCACCCACACAGCCAATGATTTTCCGGTTTCCGTTATGTTGTGTAAACAATTGGGCCACGCCCTCGTCTGTAAGCTGATTGAGGCCTTTTTCCAGCTGTTTTGTTTTCATCGGGTCTTTATTGACCACTTCCTTGAAAATTTCAGGAGAGAAACTTGGGATCCCCGTGTAATAAAAATCTTCTCCCTCTGTAAGGGTATCCCCTATTTTGAAATTTCCGGTATCAAAAAGTCCAACTACATCTCCCGGGTATGCTTCTTCAATAACATCCTTGTCTCGTGCAAGGAAACTGTATGGATTGCTGAAGCGGACATCTTTATCCAGCCTGACGTGGTGATAAAAAGTATTTCTTTCAAACTTTCCTGAGCAGACACGTAAAAAAGCTATCCTGTCGCGGTGCTTGGGATCAAGGTTGGCATGTATTTTGAAAATGAAGCCACTGAATTTACTTTCCTGCACATCCACAAACCTCGCCGTTGTTTCACGGCTTCTGGGTTCCGGTGAAATTCGTATGAAGGTGTCAAGCAATTCACGTACCCCGAAATTATTGATAGCACTACCAAAAAAAACTGGGGCCTTTTTACCCTGCAGATAGGCAGCATTATCAAAATCACCATAAACGCCTTCTATTAAATCAACATCTTCCCGCAATTGTCCGGCATCCTTATCACCCACAAGCTGATTGAGCATCGGATCTACAAGGTCATCAATCTTCACACTTTCCTCAACAGTTACTTTTTGATTGGGCTGAAATAACAGCAAGCTTTTATCGTACAAGTTATAAACACCTTTAAATTCCTTACCGTTGTTTATGGGCCAACTTAACGGGTGTAGCTGAATGCGGAGTTCTTTTTCAATTTCATCAAGCAAATCGAATGGATTTTTACCATCGCGGTCCATTTTGTTGATGAATACAATAACCGGCGTATCACGCATGCGGCAAACCTCCATGAGCTTTCTGGTTTGTTCTTCCACACCTTTCACACCATCCACCACCAGTACAACACTATCCACTGCAGTTAGGGTGCGGTACGTATCTTCAGCAAAATCCTTGTGACCAGGAGTGTCCAACAGATTGATGAGCATTCCTTTGTACTCGAAAGACATGACCGACGTGGCTACGCTGATACCCCGTTGTCTTTCAATTTCCATGAAATCACTGGTGGCATGCTTTTTTATCTTGTTACTTTTTACAGCGCCTGCGGTTTGAATGGCACCTCCGAAAAGGAGAAATTTTTCTGTAAGTGTAGTTTTACCGGCATCCGGGTGGGAGATAATGGCGAAAGTTCTCCTCTTTTTTATTTCGTTTTCGTATTTCATGTGTTGATTGGGGTGCAAAGATAAGGATGGTTAGGGAATAGACGACCGGAATAACACGCCAATCATCCATTCGTCCTTTTCCTCACCCCTTCAGCATAATTTAAACAAACACAATGCTGATTATCGTAATTTTGCAGGATGAGAAAGACCTTGGAAATTGTATGGACCACCCTCAAACTGGCTATACAGGAATTGGGTAAAAATAAGCTCAGGACTTTTTTATCACTTTTCGGTGTTACCATTGGAATATTTTGCATCATAGGCGTACTGGCCACAGTGAGCAGCCTTGAACGCAATATACAAGATGGGGTTAAATCACTGGGATCAAATACCATTTATATTGATAAATGGGATTACCAGGGTGGCGCAGAATATCCATGGTGGAAATATGTAAACAGACCCAGCCCAAAGTTGATTGAAACCAAACTCATCCGCGAAAAAGTCAATGCCAATATCAATATCGTTTTCAATTTTACCACACAGTCATTTATTCAGTACGAAAACGACAAGCTCGACGGTATCAATTATCATGGCATAACAGAAGAATTTGACAAAATTCAGCCTGTAGAGATTCAATATGGCCGATACCTCAATCAGATAGAATTTGATCAGGGAACTGCAAGCATCCTGATAGGTTATGACAATGCAGAAAAGCTTTTTGGGAGAGCGGAGAAAGCTTTGGGAAAAGTTGTTGACCTCCGGAATAAAAAAGCCGTTATTGTCGGCGTGATTAAAAAACAGGGAAAAAGCTTTATTGAGGGATGGCAGTTTGACCAGAGTATTCTGCTCTCTTATAGGTTCATGAAACAAATGTTGTTCAATGAGCGATTCAACAACCCCAAGATTATTGTGAAAGGTCCGGATAACATGAGCACGGATGCACTCAAGGATGAACTCAAAGGTGCCATGCGGTCTATACACAGACTCGGTCCAACAGAGGAAGACGACTTCGCCCTGAATGCCATCAGTGATTTCAGTAAGGCAGTGAGTTCCTTATTCGGAAGTGTTAATCTGGGGGGCTGGATGATCGGACTCCTTAGCCTCATTGTAGGCGCATTTGGCATTGCCAACATTATGTTTGTAACCGTGAGGGAACGTACACCTGTCATTGGCTTAAAAAAAGCCATTGGTGCTAAAAAGAGAACCATCCTGATGGAATTTTTGCTTGAAAGTGCACTAATCTGCATTATTGGCGGATTGATAGGTATTATCCTTGTAGTGCTGATGGCACAACTGCTAAGTGCTGCTTTCAATTTTCCTGTATTTGTTTCAGGGAACATACTGGCACTGGCATTGGGTATCTGCATTGGCATTGGAGTTCTGGCTGGAATCATCCCTGCCATGATTGCAGCTAAAATGGACCCTGTTGTTGCCATTCGATCTAAATAATCAAATACTGACCCAGTCGATTACACCAGTCTTCATACATTTGCAACATGACTGGTAAACAGGATAAAATTATACTGGGGATTGAGTCTTCCTGTGATGAAACTTCAGCTGCTATATGCAGGAACGGGGATGTGCTGTCTAATGTAATAGCCACACAATCTATTCATACTGCTTATGGTGGTGTGGTGCCTGAACTTGCCAGCAGGGCACATATGCAGCATATAGTACCTGTTGTTGATGAGGCAATCAGAAATGCCGGCATTTCTTTAAAAGAGGTTGATGCAATCGCATTTACACAGGCACCCGGATTAATTGGCGCATTGCTCGTTGGAGCAGGATTTGCAAAATCACTTGCTCTTTCACTTAATATTCCTGTTATTGGGGTGCACCACATGCAGGCCCATGTACTTTCGAATCTGATTGAAAAACCGGTACCTGAATTCCCTTTTCTGTGTCTGACTGTTAGCGGTGGACATACCCAGATAGTTTTATGCCGTTCCCCGCTTGATCTTGAGATACTTGGCGAAACCATAGACGATGCGGCAGGTGAAGCTTTTGATAAAACCGCCAAATTGCTAGGACTGCCCTATCCAGGAGGACCGTTGATAGATCGTTATGCCAGTTCTGGCAATCCGGATCGGTTTCAATTTGCAGAACCACAACTGGAGGCATTGAATTTCAGTTTCAGCGGATTGAAAACATCCGTTCTTTATTTTCTGCAAAAAGAGGTTAAGCAAAACCCCGATTTCATTCAGCAAAACCTACATGACCTGTGTGCCTCTGTTCAGCATACGATTATCAAAATACTATTGAAAAAACTGAAGAAAGCAAGTCTTGAAACAGGTATCAGCCAGATATGTCTGGCTGGTGGTGTATCTGCGAATAAGGGTTTAAGAAGTGCTTTGCAGGAAATGGCAAACAAATACCATTGGCAAATTCACATTCCTTCCTTTGAGTTCTGCACAGACAATGCGGCAATGATTGCACTTACCGGTTATCATTATTTTATAAACGGAAAGTTTAGCACTCTCCATACCAGCGCCTCTGCAAGGGCAACCTGGTAACCTTTTAACTTACATGGCCAATAATTATTTCCATTTCAAACAGTTTACAGTAATTCAGGAAGACTGTGCAATGAAAGTAAGCACTGATTCCTGCCTTTTTGGAGCATGGATAGTTGAACAATTGGAAGACACCAAGTATATCCTTGACATTGGTGCAGGCACAGGATTATTGAGCCTTATGTGTGCCCAACACAGCCAGGCAAATATTGATGCTGTAGAAATTGAGTCGTGTTGTTTTCAACAATTACGTGCCAATTTTGCTGCATCGCCTTGGAAAGAAAGACTGAACGCTGTTGAAGGAGATATACTCAGCTTCAAAACTGAAAAGGATTACCAAACAATAATATCGAATCCGCCTTTTTATGAAAAACAGCTTGAATCACCTGATGAGGCTATAAATCTTGCAAGACATGGACTCAATTTGGAGAACCTCATTACAAAAGTTCATGCGCTGCTCTCTGAAACAGGAGATTTCTATATTCTGATGCCTTACTACAGACTTGATGACTGTTTAGCGTCTGCTGTTGGGGCACGCCTTTCAGTGAGCAAAATTACAACCGTGAAACATTCACCCCATCACAAGCCTTTTCGGGTGATGATGAAATTTTGTAAGCAAACTGCAGTAACTGAAACTGATAACATCGACATATACAGTCATGATAAAGTTTACAGTACTCGCTTCAATACTTTGCTCAGTTCCTTTTACCAACAAATTTAGTTCATCAACACAAGCAGGTTACATTACCTGCTTCTTCCCCAGCCCAGCCAATCGTTAGCATTGGCATAAATCATCAGTCCAAATAACAGCGCCATACCCACAATCTGAGCGTACTCCAGGAATTTTTCATTGGGTTTTCTGCCGGTTACCATCTCATAAATTGTAAAAATCACATGGCCCCCATCCAATGCAGGAATAGGCAAAAGGTTCATGAAAGCCAGCGCTATAGAGAAAAATGCAGTTATATTCCAGAATGCTTCCCAATCCCACTCATATTTAGGGAAGATTGAACCCATGGATTTGAATCCACCCAAACCTTTGTATGCTCCTGTAGAAGGATTCAGGATTTTTTTGAATTGAGAGACATAATTAGACAATTTTTCACCTGCTTTCTTCACACCTGCAGGAAATGAAGCCAGGAAACTGAAATTTTTCGTTTCAAAAGTGTACAACCCCTGATCTTTCATCTCAGCAAGGGAGGGCACTGCGGGGAAGAACCCGATTGACGTATCGGGATTAATCACACTATTTAAGACCAGAGACTGCCCATTTCTGATGATGTGAAGTTGCACTGAATCACCTGCTTTGTGGGCTATTAGCGGCTTAACCTGATCAAAAAAATCGATTTTAAACGAATCAATACCAATAATTTTATCATTAGGCAGCAATCCATTTTTCTCTGCAGCAGTACCTGCACCAACTTCTCCAACAATGCAAGGAACCCGTGGCAACAAAAGAATAGAACGCTTCCCTTTTTCAACAATTTTTTCGATGATATTTACCGGAATAGCAAGCCGCATAGGCTGACCATCGCGCATGATATCCATATGGTCACCGAGCATCAGGGATGAGTTGATATTATCAAAATATGCTACTTTTTCATCATTCACACTGATTATTTTGTCGCCATTATGCAAACCAATTTCATTGATTACCGTATCAACGATCCAAATACCGTTGTTAAGGCTAGACATTGGCAACTTTGTTTCACCCCATTTGAATAAAATCATGGCATATATAAAAAATGCCAACAATACATTAACAGTTACACCGCCAATCATGATAATGAGACGCTGCCAGGCCGGTTTGCTCCTGAATTCCCAGGGTTGTGCAGGCTGTTTTAACTGCTCCTTATCCATACTCTCATCAACCATACCAGCAATTTTAACATAGCCTCCCAATGGCAACCATCCGATACCGTAGATTGTGTCACCGATTTTTTTCTTCACCAGGGAAAACCATGGGTCAAAAAACAAGTAGAACTTTTCTACCCTGCAGCCAAATATTTTAGCCGGAATAAAATGTCCCAGTTCATGAAGGATAACCAATATGGAGAGAGATAAAATCAACTGACCAGCCTGAAGTCCTATAGAGTTCCAGTTAATAGCCAACAACACCTGAGCAAACATGTGAAAATATTTGAAACGAAATTAATTGATTTAGCGCAATTATTACATCATAGATTGATAAGCGACGCAGAATACTCCCTTGCATCAGCATCGCTTTCATAATACTGCGTTAACGTAGGATTCTGGATAAATGAAATTTTTTCCATTGTCTTTTCAATGACTTCTGTCATATCCAGGAATCCGAGTCTGTTTTTCATGAAACCATAAACAGCTATTTCATTGGCAGCATTCATTACACAGGGTAAGTTGCCACCTTTGTTCATCGCGGCCATTGCCAAGGCCAGGTTTTTGAATGTTTTGATGTCTGGAGGATCAAAAGTAAGCGTGGCAGATTTCAGGAAGTTGAACCTGGGGAAATCGTTAACAATCCTGTTGGGATATGCCATAGCGTATTGGATGGGCAACTTCATATCCGGCAGTCCCATTTGCGCTTTGATGCTGTTGTCTTTGAATTGCACCATGCTATGGATGATGCTTTGGGGATGGATAACTACTTCAATCTGAGCAGGGTCCAGGTTAAAAAGCCATTTTGCCTCGATCATTTCAAGCCCTTTATTCATCAGGGTTGATGAATCTATTGAAATTTTAGCCCCCATACTCCAGTTAGGGTGCTGAAGTGCATGTTCGCGTTTGACATTAACCAGAAAGTTAGGCTTGCGACCAAGGAATGGTCCACCTGAAGCGGTTAAAATAATTTTTTCAACAGGATTGTGATTCTCCCCAACAAGACATTGAAAAATGGCAGAATGTTCAGAGTCTACCGGTATGATTGAGACGTTTTTTTGTGCAGCCAAAGCCATTACAACATCACCTGCAACAACAAGTGTTTCTTTGTTAGCCAGCCCGATATCTTTCCCGGATTCTATTGCCTTCAGTGTAGGTTTTAATCCGGCAAAGCCCACAATAGCAGCCATCATCATGTCATAAATATCCATGGAAGCTGCTTCTTCCAGGGATTCTTCACCTGCCATCACAATGATACCTTTGGGGTCCAGCGCCTGTTTGATGATTTGATAATGAGTAGGATCAGTGATAACGACTACCCTGGGATTAAACTCAAGAGCCTGACTAATAAGCAATTCATGATTGGAATGAGCAGTCAGAATGGAAGCTGCAAACTTATCAGGATTCGCTCGGATGACATCAAGGGTTTGTTTTCCAATGGAACCTGTGGATCCAAATAAACCGATTCGTTTAAAAACCTGTTTCTCTGGCGATGCAGATAAATCGCTATGTGAAAAATCAAACTCCATGTCTAAAATTAGCTGATATATATCATTTTTTCGAGTTCTGCAGCAATTTTCCTGTCGTTGCTCAGTCTCGGTACCTTATTTTGCCCACCCAATTTACCCAATGATTTCATATAATCAATAAAAGCATTGCGTTTCAGTGGCCTGATAACAAGCTTGCGCAGAATATTCCCACGAATCAGATCGTCATAATAAATATTCTTTTTCCGCATATTTTCATCAACTGCACTGGCAAATGCTTCAAGATCTTCAGGTACATTTTCAAATTCAATGAACCATTCGTGGAACGACTGACCATTATCCTGACTAATCATGGGAGCAACGGTAAACTCAGTGATACGAATTCCTGTTTCTTGAGCCGCTTTCATGAGGCTATATTCTACTTCTTCACCGATAACATGTTCTCCAAAAGCAGAAATAAAATGTTTTATTCTACCGGATACTATAATTCTATAAGGATCGAGTGATACAAATTTAACCGTATCACCGATATTATATCCCCAAAGACCGGCATTGTTGTTGATGATTAACGCATAATTCTCTCCGATTTTAACATCATGCAGGGAGAGTCTTGTTGGGTTGTCATTAAATATTTCACCTGCAGGAATAAATTCAAAGAAAATACCAGAGTCTGTATTCAAGAGAAGACCTTCCTGGTCTCGCGTATCCTGAAAAGCAAAAAAACCTTCTGATGCAGGAAAGGTTTCAATGGTATCAACTTCTCTTCCGATGCTGTCCATCAGTTTGGATCTGTATGGCTTAAAGTTTACACCTCCGTGGACCATCACACTGAAATTGGGAAAAAGATCACCTACAGACTTTCCGGTTTTGGCGGTCAGTCGGTCAAAATACATCTGCATCCATGGCGGTATCCCACTTATAAGCGTCATATCGCGTACAAATGTCTCCTCAACTATTCTATCCAGCTTTGTTTCCCAATCTTCAATACAGTTCGTTTCAAAAGCAGGCAGTTGATTTTTTCTCAGATACCCAGGAATATGGTGATTAACAATACCACTTAACCTGCCGGTGGGGATACCCCCAATCCTGTCTAGTGTAGGAGAACCAGACAAGAAAATCATATTTCCGGATGCAAAGTCAGCATTACCCGATGTAGCGATGTACGAAAGCAATGCATTACGTGCAGTGTTAATATGGTTAGGAATTGAATCTGCCGTAATGGGTATATATTTGGCCCCGGATGTAGTTCCTGAGGTTTTGGCCAGGTAAATGGGCTTCCCAGGCCAAAGCACATTGTGTTTACCCTCTTTTATTTTATCTATATAAGGCCTGAATCCTTCATAATCCCTGATTGGAATAGCCTGTTTAAATGACTGATAATCGTTTGCCTGAGCAATATTATGCGCCTTCCCAAACTCTGCATCAGCACCCTTTTTTATGAGTTCAGTCATGATTTTATGCTGATCTTGCCTTGCAGTATGCATGGCACGTTGAATTTTCCGCTGGATGATGCCTGCGAATGGTTTGGCGAGGTATGACTTAATTTTCATGGTCTTAATTATCGTTGGCAACAAAGATAATCTTCGGTTTTCATAACCAATTCATTGCATTTGAATTAAATTTGTTTATAAAGTTGGGGGAAAACCAATTTATCCTTACCTTTGCCGTCCTAAATTTTGAATTATCATGTTTGCAATTGTAAAAATCTCAGGTCACCAATATAAGGTGGAAGCCGGACAAGAGCTCTACGTTTCTCATATTGAAGGTAATGCTGGCGACAAGATTGACATTCCCAGTGTATTGTTGGTAAGCAATGATGGTCAACTTACTGTTGGCAAAGATGTTACCGTTAAAGTGAATGCAGAAATCCTCGGAGAGAAGCAGGGAGATAAAGTAATTGCATTCAAGATGAAAAGAAGGAAGGGATTCCGCAAGAAAATCGGTCATCGTAAACTTTATACCAAGATCAGGATTGAAAGCATTGCCTGATCAAATCACTAAACATTAAAAACTCAGCGTCATGGCACATAAGAAAGGTGAAGGCAGTGTTAAAAACGGAAGAGATTCCCACAGCAAAAGACTTGGTATCAAGATTTTTGGTGGTCAGCCTGCTATTTCAGGAAATATCATTCTCCGCCAGCGTGGCACACAATACCACCCTGGTAAGAATGTAGGAGTTGGTAAAGATTTTACCATTTTTGCAGTTAGTGATGGTGTTGTAGAATTCAGGAAGACCAAAAACAACAAAACCCTTGTTTCTGTAAATCCGGTTGTCATTGCCGGATAAGCATACAATAGAAAAAGAATTTTTTGCTGAATAGAAAACTGTTTCTACATTTAGCCTGAAATTCTTTTTCCTAACCATTAAATTCTAAACAAAATGGCAACTGCAAAAAAAGCCGCAAAGAAAGCTGCTCCTAAAAAGGCTGCTGCTCCTAAGAAGGCTGCTGCTAAGAAAGCCGCTCCAAAAAAAGCTGCTGCTCCTAAGAAGGCTGCTGCTAAGAAAGCTGCACCTAAAAAAGCTGCTGCTCCTAAGAAGGCTGCTGCTAAGAAAGCCGCACCTAAAAAAGCTGCTGCTCCTAAGAAGGCTGCTGCTAAGAAAGCTGCACCTAAAAAAGCTGCCGCTCCTAAAAAGGCTGCTGCTAAGAAAGCTGCTCCGAAAAAAGCTGCCGCTCCTAAGAAGGCTGCTGCTAAAAAGGCTGCCGCTCCTAAGAAAGCTGCTCCTAAGAAGGCCGCTAAGTAAGATTACTTTCATTGAGAAGTATATTAGTCCCGCATCATGCGGGACTTTTTTTTATTCATGAGACTGGTTTAATTTCGCTGACAATCCTGAATTTTATGTCCATATCAAATGATGCTATAGCCGACATTTTCAACTTGTTGAGTAAACTGATGGATATTCACCAAGAAAATAGTTTCAAATCTAAATCATACAGCAGCGCAGCTTTTGCAATAGACAAATTATCTGAACCACTGTCTACGCTTGATAAAAATCAAATTCCTCTTTTAAATGGTATTGGCGTATCAACAGCAGGTAAAATAATTGAAATACTGAGCACTGGTAAATTAATGGTGCTCGAAGAACTGATATCCAAAACACCGGCAGGAGTATTGGATATGCTACAAATCAAAGGACTGGGTCCAAAGAAAATATCTACTATCTGGAAAGAGATGGGCATAGAAAGTGTTGGGGAACTACTTTATGCTTGTCAGGAGAACAGACTTACATTATTCAAAGGTTTTGGTGAGAAAACACAGAAAAATGTTGCCGATGCCATTGAATTTATCATGCGCCATCAGGGGCATTTCCTTTTTGCTTCCGTTGAAAACTATGTTCATCAAATACAGGCACTATTAATCAGTAAGTTTCCTGAATCGTACACAATGGTTACTGGCGAATTTGCCAGACAAATGCCTACCCTTGAAAAGATAGCATGGCTAACCAGTATTCACAGAGATGCATTGGTTGCATGGTTAAAAAACCAGGGATTTGAGCTTACTGAAACAGCAGCCGATATCTTGCTGGCTAATAATACGGAAGGAATACCGTTAGAATTTACATTCGTCAGTTCTGAAGCATTTATGCCTGCTTTATTCAGACAAAACTGCTCGGAGGAATTCCTGGAAACATTTAGCAGGCAATATCCGGATGCCATAAATAACATTTCAAAAGAGGAAGATGCTTTTTTAAATGCTGGCTTGTCTGTTATACCTGTCTACTTGAGGGAGTCAGCAAAACACATGCATTTATCAGATGAATTCATTACAAACATTGTAACGCCAGGAGATATTAGGGGAATCATACACAGCCATAGTAACTGGAGTGATGGCAGTAACACACTAGAAGAAATGGTCAGGGCCTGTATTGTAAAAGGCTATGAATACCTGGTAATTAGCGACCACAGTAAAACGGCTTTTTATGCAAATGGATTATCAGAGGAAAAAGTGAGGGCACAACATCAACAAATTGATGAGTTAAATTACAAATATGCTCCTTTCCGGATTTTTAAAAGTATTGAAAGTGACATTTTAAATGACGGAGCGCTTGATTATCCTGATTACATCCTTCAAACTTTTGATCTGGTTATTGCATCAGTGCACTCAAATCTTAAAATGAGTGAGGAAAAAGCAATGCAACGGCTAATTAAGGCAATAGAAAATCCATTTACAACGATACTCGGACATCCAACTGGAAGGCTTTTACTCAGTAGGAACGGTTATCCACTGGATCATGAAAAAATCATTGAGACCTGTGTAGCCAACAATGTGGTCATAGAAATCAATGCTCATCCGAGGAGGTTGGACCTGGATTGGAAATGGATAGGGAGGGCACAGGAAAAAGGTGCTATTTTATCCATCAATCCTGATGCTCACCATGTAGATGGATTTGATGATGTTCGTTATGGTGTGCTGGCAGCTCAGAAAGGCGGATTACAAAAACAAAATAATTTATCATCCTGGAGTCTGGAAAAACTGGAAAAGCATTTACAACGATGATGATTCCTTTTTGACCTTATCCCATATACTGTCCAATTCAAGCAGGTTCATATCAGTCATTTTTTTACCACTTGCTGCAATGATTTGCTCCATACCTTTAAACCGGTTCATGAATTTTTTATTGGCCCGGGTCAATGCGTTATCTGCATCAATTTTATTGAAACGGGCATAGTTGACTATTGAAAACATCAGGTCACCCAGTTCTTCTTCAAGCTTTTCGCGACTTGTGTCTTTTGCTACGTGCATAGTGCCTTCACCCCTGCCTTCGGCAGGTAAACTCGTGGCAATTACCTCCTCTACCTCCCCCATTTCCTCTTTTACTTTCTCCCATACCTGATCTCTATTTTCCCAATCAAAACCAACTTGACTGGCTTTTTCTTGTATCCGCATAGCCTGAACCAATGCTGGTAGTGCGCGTGGAACACCACTCAAAACTGAAGTTTTACCTTCCTTGAGTTTCAGGTTTTCCCAGTTACGTTTGACCGTTTCCTCGTCTTCTGCAACCACATCTCCATATATATGAGGATGGCGGTAAATTAGTTTTTCACAAATTCCATTGATAACATCTTCGAAACTGAATTGCTGCTGTTCAGTTCCGATTTTGGTATAGAATAAAACGTGAAGGAGAATATCACCGAGTTCTTCCCTGATGCCCTTCCAGTCTTCATCTGTGATTGCATCCGCCAATTCATGGCATTCTTCTATGGTGAGCTGCCGAAGCGACTGAATAGTCTGTTTCTTATCCCATGGACATTGCTCACGCAATTCATCCATGATTTTTTCCAATCTTTTTATCGGATGTTCAGTCATTTCTTTTTGTATTGTCTGGAAAGGTCGAGCAACTCAATTTGCTTAAAATCTATTTCCTGTCCCTCGCTTTGCAGGGCTATATACCCTTTTTCCAGGAGCTTACCATCGATTTTCAAAGCTGGATTGTAACCGTTTGCAACACCCCCTCCAATTTGTGGTTTTGAATATTGCAGAACGGTATCTCCATTAATCAGGTGAGATACAAGAGAATCTCCTAAAACTATCAACTCTGCATGTACCCATTGATCCCCATAGTACGTTTTTGAACTGGAATTGATGCAATGCCGTGGATCCACCCTACCCCTGAAAACAACGTCTGTTCCGGGTGAGCACATATTTCCTGTTGGACGTGCCAGTCCGTCATCCAATCCCCCAAGCAACTGCATTTCAACAGATATTGGCCAGTCCTGCTCTTTCAGGATTGTTTTGGGATCTTGTGAATGATACATGATACCGGAATTGATCTTGGTGTATGATGGGGCATCAGGCCGCCAAATTCCTGTAAATCGGTAATCAAAGCGCAGTTTGAAATGGGAAAAAGGCTTGTTGTAAAAAAGGTGCCCATACCGGTTGTTGAAATGATCATAGGCGTTATATCTCACTTTAATCATCCCCTCTTCAGCCCTGAAAGTGTTGCCGTAATTGTCCCCTACCTCATGGTGAAAGATTTTGACGGTCCAGTTGCTCAAGTCTTTCCCATTAAAAAGGGGAACCCATTTTTCCTGCTGTGGCGTTATCATTGACAATATTCCCAGCATGCAGATACAAAGCGCAAAGAACATGATTAACTTGTATTTCATACAACAGAAAGTTAAATCAGAATTATATAAAATGCGGAATATCAAGAAGACTTCCCTCTAAATACCCATTTGTATTTTCCGGCTTCCAGCGAAATTCCCCAATAATCAAAAACACCACTACTCCTGTCGCCGGCGGTATTCAATAATGTTTGACCAGTTATACCAAAATATTTGGCGGATTCTGTTTTGAAAATATTTTTAACGGTTGCGTAATCGGTTCCAGCTGAACGTGTTGACTCAACCGTTCTGGCTATTACCCAAACCGCATCGTAAGCTGCCAGTGCATAGGCATCAGGCTCCAGTCCGGTTTTGGATTTGATTGCTCGAAGCAAAAGCAGCAGCCTGTGCATTGGTGGTTAGCGCAGGACTCAAAACAATTCCATCGCCACCATACCACTTGACAGCAGCAAAAACGGGGTCTGCTGATGCTTGCGCCATGATGTCTACCCCTTCATCAAAGGATGCCAGGTATACACAAACCTTGTCTACACCTTGGGCTGCGATATGTGTTTGCAAGCGTGATTTAAGGGTGGACAATAAAGCAGTGATATTGGGTGATGCTGCAGCATAGGGCGTTTGAGCATCAACCTGTCCACCAGCAGCCGCAAAAGCCTTGCCAACACTTTGTTGTAAACCCTTGTTGCCTTCATCATCGCGGGAAAGGGTGATCACAACTTTCTTGCCTTCCTTAATCATGGTAGAAGAAAGCGCTGGACCTTCTACAACATCACCCGGACAAAACCGGAAAATTCCATCGTCTGTCAGAGCCAGGCTGCTGGCCGTGCTCCCCTGACTAA
>JBDLUZ010000022.1:0-14681 GCA_039805045.1 Bacteroidota bacterium
GGCAGGGATTCCCTAATCATGTTAATAAAATCGTCAAAAAGATACCGGCTGTCGTGTGGACCAGGAGTAGCTTCTGGATGGTATTGAACAGAAAAAGCAGGACGATCTACGATCCTGATTCCTTCAATTGAATCATCATTTAAATTGATATGTGTTATTTCAAGTATTTCAGATTTCCTGACTGCATCAGCATCTACAGCAAAACCATGATTCTGAGTTGTAATCTCACATACGCCAGTAAGCATATTTTTTACAGGGTGATTCAATCCCCTATGGCCATGGTGCATCTTGAAGGTTTGGATGCCATTCGCCAGCGCAAGTAACTGATGGCCCAAACAAATGCCAAACACAGGCTTTCTTGTATCAAGAATTTTCTTTACCGTATCTATGGCATAATCCATTGATGATGGATCACCCGGTCCGTTTGATATAAAAAATCCATGTGGCTCGAATTGAAGTAATTCCTCAAAACTCGTTTTCGCCGGATGAACCCGTACGTATGCACCGCGGTCAGACATACATTTGATGATATTACGCTTAACCCCGAAATCGAGAACAGCTATTCGTATTTCAGCATTGGAGTCACCCATATGGTAAACTTCAGTTGTTGTTACCAGTGAAGCTAATTCTAGTCCATCCATAGATGGTATTTTCTTTACTTCTTCTTTTAAAACTTCAACATCTGTGGAATCTGAAGAAATGATGCAATTCATTGCACCTTTTTCCCGGATATGCGTAACAAGTGCCCGGGTATCTACATCTTCAATAGCTACAACTTTTTGGTCAATAAGGTATTGCTGTAATGAATCAGTGGCCATTAACCTGCTGTATTTTTCCTCCAGGTTGCGACCAATAAGACCCTTTATCTTAACAGTTTCGCTTTCAACATCATCAGGTTTTACACCATAATTTCCAGTATGAACATTATTCATGATGAGAACCTGTCCATAATAACTCGGATCTGTAAATACTTCCTGATATCCTGTCATTCCTGTATTGAAACACAATTCACCTGATGTGGTTCCAATCATACCAAAGGATTGACCATAAAAAACCATACCATCTTCTAAAACCAAAACTGCTGGGATTGACTTTTTTTCTTGTGTAGGCATTTAAAATTCAATTTGGATGCAAAATAAAAAAGGCAGGACTAAAAGACCTGCCTTATAAAGGATTAATTTATCAACATTTTAATTATTCAGATGCAGTTGATTCTTCAGCAGCAGGTGTTTCAGCTACAGGAGCGTCTGAAGCCTTTTTCCTTGCACCACTCCTTCTTGTTTTCTTAGCAGGAGCTGAAGTTTCACCAATACCCTTACCGTAAATCTCGTTAAAATCAACGAATTCAATCATTGCACGTTCTGCATTGTCACCAACGCGAATACCAAGCTTGATAATTCTCGTATATCCTCCGGGTCTTGTTGCTACTTTTGGACCAACTACAGTGAAAAGTTCTTTAACAGCACTTTTGTCCTGCAGGTAAGAGAAAACTATACGGTGGTTATGCATGATTTGTTCCTTGCTGTCAGCTTTTTTGGTTTTTGTTACCAGTGGCTCAATGTAAGTACGAAGAGCCTTCGCTTTGGCAAGTGTGGTTACAATACGTTTGTGCGTGATAAGCTGACTTGCCATATTGGACAAGAGGGCTTCCCTGTGTGCCTTTTTCCGGCCTAGATTGTTGATTTTGTCTCCGTGACGCATGACATTTGTTTTTAAAGCTGTACCGTGTCAGGAATTACAGCCTGTTAAAATAATAATTAAAACTCATCTACATCGATACCCAACTTGGCAAGGTCCATTCCAAAATGGAGACCTCTTTCTTGAAGTACCTGTTCGATTTCTGAAAGTGATTTTTGTCCAAAGTTCCTGAACTTCATCAAATCTTCTTGCTCATATTGTACAAGCTGACTTAAACTGTTGATTTTAGCAGCTTTCAAGCAATTGAAAGCCCTTACAGAAAGGTCGAGATCTTCTAAAGGTGTTTTAAGAACTTTCCTGAGTTGCAATGTTTGTTCATCAACAAGATCTTCTTTCTTTTCTTCCTTATTATCAAAGGTGATATTCTCATCCGTGATAATCATCAGGTGTTGAATAAGAATTCTAGAGGCTTGCTTCACTGCTTCTTCAGGATGAATGGTTCCATCAGTATTCACATCAAGCAATAACTTTTCGAAGTCAGTGCGCTGCTCAACACGCGTATTTTCAATAGCGTATTTAACATTCTTGATAGGTGTGTGAATAGAATCAATAGGAATATATCCGAAAGGCATTTCCTTCAGGCGGTTGTCCTCAGAGGGAACATAACCACGACCTTTTGAAATATGCAGTTCAATATTCAATTTAGCTGAAGGATCCATTGTACAGATAAGTAATTCAGGATTCATTACCTGAAAAGTACCTGTAACTTCATCAATCATACCGGCGGTGAATTCAGACTTTCCTTTGATGGAGAGTGTTAGTTTTTCACTCTGTACATCATGATCCAGAATCTTTTTAAACCTGATTTGCTTCAGATTAAGAATGATTTCAGTTACATCCTCAACCACACCTTTGAGCGTTGCAAATTCATGGTCTGCTCCTTCAATGACTATGCCTGTTATGGCATAACCTTCAAGAGAATTGAGAAGTACCCTGCGTAATGCGTTACCAATGGTAACACCATAACCTGGTTCAAGTGGACGAAACTCAAACTGAGCTTCGAAATCTGTCGCTTTCTGAAGGACTATCTTGTCCGGCTGCTGGAAATTTAAAATGGCCATATTTAAATTTCTAATTTACGTGTTGACTTAAACTTAATTAAGTAACGGGTGAATATATATACCAAAAAACCGTTTGCACGGTTTCAGGCAGATTACTTAGAATACAATTCTACAATCAATTGCTCCCTGATGTTTTCTGGTACACTCTCCCTTTCAGGATATGCTACGAAAGTACCGGAAAGAGATGCCTCATTGAAATCAACCCATCCGATTTTAGGATTACGGGGTCTCATGAAAGCTTTAAGATTCGCACTTTCCCTGCTTTTGTCAGCTATTGATATAACATCACCTGGTTTCAACTGATATGATGGGATGTTAACAACAACATCGTTAACCATAATATGCTTATGAGAAACAAGTTGGCGTGCGGCAGGACGTGAAGGAGAAATACCCATGCGGTAAACAGTGTTATCAAGTCTTGCTTCGAGCAACTTAATCAGATTTTCACCTGTTACGCCTTTTAACCTTGCAGCTTCTTCAAATGTTTTGCGGAACTGACGCTCTAGCACACCATAAGTATACTTAGCTTTCTGTTTTTCCTTGAGCTGAACAGCATATTCACCCAACTGCTTGCGCTTGCGCAAAGCACCGTGTTGACCAGGAGGATTGCTGTTTTTATCCAGGTATTTTCCGTTTCCGAGAATAGGTTCTCCAAATATCCTGGAGATCTTTGTTTTTGGACCAGTGTAACGTGCCATGAAGTTTGTTATTTTTTGATTTTTTAGTTTGAATAACTGATTATTAAAAAATCATAAAACTGAATCAGCTACCCTTTTGAATATGAATAAGAATTAAACGCGACGCTTTTTAGGAGGACGGCAACCGTTATGCGGCATAGGAGTGATATCCTTGATCATAACAACTTCGATACCTGAGTTAGCAAGTGCACGAATTGCACCTTCACGTCCGGCACCAGGTCCTTTAACATAAACATCAACACGCTTCAGTCCTGCTTCCAGAGCTACCCTTGCACAATCTTGAGCAGCCATCTGTGCTGCGTAAGGTGTGTTCTTCTTGGAACCTCTGAAACCCATTTTACCGGCACTGCTCCAGGAGATAACCTGTCCGGATTTGTTGGTTAAACTGATGATGATGTTGTTGAAAGATGCGTTGATGTGCGCATCACCGAAACTGTCAACTTTTACGATTCTTTTTTTCGCAGCTGCTTTGGCGCTGTTTTGTTGTGCTTTTGCCATACATTAATTATAGGTACTCAAAAAATATAACCTTTTCAGGCCCTGTTCAACCCTAACCTGCACCCGGTTTCCGGCGCTGAACAGCAAATAACTGGTGCAATATATTGACAATTGGGCTGTGGTATAAACCACAACCCAACTATTTTACTTCTTGGGAGCCTTCTTCTTACCGGCAACTGTTTTACGCTTGCCTTTCCTCGTACGGGAATTGGTTTTAGTACGCTGTCCACGTAAAGGAAGACCCTTACGGTGGCGGAGACCACGGTAACAGGCTATATCCAACAGGCGCTTGATCGACATTTGCACTTCAGAACGCAGCTGACCTTCAACCTTAAACTCATTGGTAATGATATTTCTGATGGCATTAAGTTCATCATCATTCCACTGGTTTACTTTCTTGCTGAAATCAATCCCCGCCTTAGACAAAATGTACTGGGCTGTGGAGTGTCCGATGCCATAGATATAAGTGAGACCAATCTCACCCCTTTTACTCTTCGGCAAATCAATACCTGCAATACGAGCCATAATCTTCTATTGTATTTAATCGTTTAATTGAGAATTAGATCAACCCTGACGTTGCTTGTAACGTGGATTCTTTTTGTTGATCACATACAGCTTGCCCTTGCGGCGAACAATCTTGCAGTCTGCACTGCGCTTTTTGATGGATGCTCTTACTTTCATATACCTGTTTTGTGCCCCTGAGAGCAGTTTTTATTTATACCTGAAAATTATCCTTCCCCTAGTCAGGTCATAAGGACTCATTTCGACCCCAACCCTGTCGCCGGGTAAAATACGGATGTAGTGCATCCTCATTTTTCCGGAAATAGTAGCCAATATTTCATGCCCGTTTTCCAGCTTTACTTTGAACATGGCATTGCTTAATGCTTCTACGATGTTTCCGTCCTGTTTGATGAGCGCTTGTTTGGCCATAGTTTTTGGGAGCGCAAAGATAACAAAATCAATACAATTGATAAAATTTTCTTTGAGGTTATTTTAACCTTTTTTTAGATGCCCCAATTACAAATATAGGTCAAAAAAAAGAGGCAGTAAAAAACTGCCTCTAATAAATTGTAAATCAATTAATTACATTCCTGGAAACCAGGGCCTTGCCACTTCTCTGAACGGCCAAGGAACAGCAGCTAAGATAAGAACAAGTGCAATTATAAAATACCGAAAGGCTTTTTTATACTTGGTTTCATCATCTACCGATTTTTTGGCCATCCCGTGCCCTAAGGTGATCATTACAATAGCCAGAATCATTGTAATCGGGTGTTCAACAAGAAAAAATCTCGAAACTTTGTCTTTCATCACTGAACCAAAAGAAGCATAGTCCGTACTCAAAAATCCTATCCTACCCAAGGCCCACTGGTACAACCCCAATAACAATGTAATATGTGAAGCGATCATGGTAAACAACCAGATTTTTTTGTCGCCTGCTGCAAATTGCTTTCCGCCTTTCCAGCCCGAATAACTTTTGTAGATTGAGACCAGCAGTAAAATCAGAATAACCCATCTCAGGAGGTTATGCAAGTGTACTAAACCTGTTTGCATAAATGTTAGTTTTATTTTTTCAAAAGTAATGTATGCACTTGAATTCTGTAAATAAAAGAAGCAATATAAATTGATCAGATCATTCTGTTTATCTTGCAGCATGGCTGCGCTTCAATTCAAAGTAGAAAAAACTGATATCCAATCCAAGGCCCGTGCCGGTACCATTACTACAGATCACGGCATCATTAAAACCCCCATATTCATGCCCGTAGGCACTGCAGGCACGGTTAAGGCTGTTTCTCAACAACAATTGAAAGAGGATGTGGGTGCACAGATTATTTTAGGGAATACCTACCATTTATACCTCAGGCCGGGTCTGGAAGTTCTTCGCTCTGCTGGAGGATTACACGCGTTTAATGGTTGGGATAAGCCAATTCTGACTGACAGTGGTGGATACCAGGTGTTCTCGCTTGCCGCTAACAGAAAAATCTCCGAAGATGGCGTAATGTTTCAAAGCCATATTGATGGCTCCAAACATCTATTCACCCCGGAAAAGGCCATAGATATCCAAAGAACAATTGGTGCAGATATCATCATGGCTTTTGATGAGTGCCCACCCTACCCGAGCGAATATAAGTATGTAAAATCATCCATGGAGCTAACCCATCGCTGGCTAGACAGATGCTTCAGCCAAATGGAGCGAACGGAACCGCTTTATGGCTATACCCAAAACTTATTCCCAATAGTGCAGGGTGGCACTGAAAAGGATCTGCGTAAGGCTTCTTGTGAATATATTGCTTCAAAAAATGCAGTGGGCAATGCGATTGGCGGATTGAGTGTGGGTGAACCCACAGATATGATCCATGAATATTGTGCCTGGTCTTGTGAACACCTCCCCGAATCCAAACCACGTTATTTGATGGGTGTTGGCACGCCTGCAGATCTGTTGGAATGCATAGCGGCAGGTGTTGACATGTTCGATTGCGTGATGCCTACCAGAAATGGCCGCAATGCCATGCTTTTCACAACAGAAGGAATCATCAATATAGACAATAAAAAATGGGAGTCAGATAACAGTGTGCTGGATCCTGGTCTAAACAACAACATTTCCGGTTATTACTCAAAAGCATACCTGAGGCATCTTATAAAAAGCAAAGAAATACTTGGATTGACCATCGCTAGCATTCAGAATCTGGCATTCTACCTGTGGCTTGTTACCGAAGCAAGAGAAAAAATTATATCAGGTGAATTTTACAGCTGGAAGGCATCAATGCTACCCCGGATTATGAAGCGTATTTAACTGTAAAAAACCCTTTACAACGAATGGCTGAACTTGGTTTTATTACAATGAAAAAACACAACCTAACTGCAAATTCCTGGTAGGAGAAGGATTATAGTACCTGCCTCCAAAGGCATTGAGGTCGTTACCCAAACTGTAATTGATATTACTGATGTTATCAAGCAACAAGAATAATGATGTGCTGATCTTTTTGAATTTTCCATTCCAGCTTAGCTTTCCAGTCCATAACCTGTATGGATCAGCATAAACAGTATTAGCATCTGTAAGCGGAATACGGCCGGCATAACTAAAATTCACATTCATTTCAAGCCGTTTCAAGAAACCAATCTGAGCTGTCAAACCATATAACTCATCAGGAATTCCAGCTATTTTTTTGCCAGAAAAATCTGTTCCGGCAGAAGCATACTGTCCAAAACTAAAATCACTAAGGGTGAGTGATTGTGTACACTGAATTCTTTGAAATATTGTTGCTGATGGGGTGTTCAAAAGCAAAACGGACAACTCCCCTTCAAAGCCTTTTTGAATTGTGCTGCCGGCATTGACAAAAAATTCAGCTCCTGCTGAATTGGTTTGCCTCACTATGGCATCTTTCAGGTTGAATTGAAAAAGTGCAGCAGTTAACTGGATTTTTCCTTTGTTGGTTAACCACTTAATCCCAATTTCTTTATTCCATCCATACTCAGCCTGCAACCCGCTGTAGAGTCCGCCTGCACTTGGTCTGATTTCAGCAATACCCGGAGATGAATAGCCTTTTGATAATTGTCCGTATACACCTAAACCACTCCATGGCTCAAGCATGAGTGCAATCCTGGGTAATAACTGGGGTTTAAAATCAACGGGAACTTTACCGTTTGTAGGCAATCCTATTGTGCGCTCGATACTGTAGGCAAAATTATTCAGACTAAGCCCTGTTTGGAGACGAATCACCTTTAATGGCGACCAGTTCAGTTGTGAAAACAAAAACTGTTGTCGGGCTATAACCTCGTCTCGAACCAGGTTACCCGTTGCAACACCTTG
This sequence comes from Bacteroidota bacterium, assembly GCA_039805045.1. Taxonomy (GTDB): domain Bacteria; phylum Bacteroidota; class Bacteroidia; order Chitinophagales; family Chitinophagaceae; genus Pollutibacter. The sequence continues at coordinate 7,764 of JBDLUZ010000022.1, forward strand.
CTTATTGCCTGTACTGTCTATCCGGTATCCACCGCGTTGTATTTCAAAACCACTGACCCATTGTAATGGCATGGCTCCTTTTTGCTCATAAACGAGCTTCGTTCTCAGTCCAACATTAGATTCATTTCTTTTCTCATAGTTGCTGATAAACGGATTTTTAAACCTGGTTAGGGCTGTTGTAAAGGAAGATACCATCTGCCATTTTCCCCCAATCTTATAGCTATTGGTAAACCCTAAGAGTGCCGTTTGATTAAAGATGGCTGTTTTCTGCGACTCAGTAGAAGGAAATATACCTGCAGCTGGTCTTGCTTGCCTGGGGTTGGCATTCCGCTGAATAAGGTTGAGGCCGCCGGGTGTTTCATATTCAAGATCTGTCAGTAAAACCATCATCTCAGAGCTCATCTTCGAAGCAGGCTGAGTCTTGAGCCTGAATAAAACATTGTCTTTTCGCAAAGCACTTTGATCCCGAAAGCCTGTTGCCTGGGAATGTCCCTGAGAAATGGAGAAACTTATATTTTTTTTATTCAGTTGATATTGAACGGATTCATTAAATGTGCCAAATTTTCCTCCGCTGATCATGCCTCTGAAAGCTGAAGTGTCTGTTGAAAAAGCAGGCAATAAATCACTCCCGCCGAGCAAAACAGCACCACCCGTTCCTGCTCCATACATGCTTCCTCCAGGTCCTTTTATCACTTCAGCCTGCCCGATCATGTTGGCATCAAGCAAATTAATGTAAGTGTTGCCTCCCGCATCTGTTAAGAGGAATTCATCCAGGTACACCTTTATATTCCTTACACCAAATGGGGATCGCAGCAAGCTGCCACGAATTGAGAGCCGGTAACTCCCGGGGGAGCGCTCTTCCATCCTAACCCCAGCAATTTGATTGAGTGCAGGTAAAAGGCTGTATGTTGAAACCGCCTGCAGTGATTTACGATTCAGGTAACTGACTGCGGCAGGAATCTTTAAAGTGCCCGCATTGGTTTCATAACCTTTCAGCACTATACTTTGCATGGATCGAACAGAGTCGGCAGTTTCCTGGGCTGTTACAGATTTGCATAGCAACAATAAAACAAGTAGTTTAAGCCTCACCATAACTGCATTTATAGACAAAAAAAAGCCCGGATAAACCGGGCTAGTAATGAGATATCATTATTTAACAAGGTACATGACTTCTTTAACGAGTCTGACAGTTCTCGCAACGTCAGGGAGGTATGCGGCAACCAGGTTTGGTGCATAATGCATAGGTGCATCAGCAGCAGTTATCCTGCGTATTGGGGCATCAAGAAAATCAAAGCCCTCTTTTTGTATCCTGTACGTAATTTCTGAGGACACTGATGCAAAAGGCCATTGTTCTTCTACAATAACAAGTCTGTTTGTCTTCTTGACGCTTTCGAGAATAGTCATCCAGTCTAACGGACGGATTGTTCTCAGGTCAATTACCTCAGCACTTATCCCCTCTTTTTCAAGTTCTTCGGCGGCCCCTAAAGCCACTTTCATCATTTTGTTGAAAGAGACTATTGTTACATCACGACCTGCGCGCTTCACATCAGCCTTACCTATTGGGATGAGATACTCTCCTTCTGGAACTTCACCTTTGTCGCCATACATGACTTCACTTTCCATGAAAACTACAGGATCATCATCGCGGATTGCACTTTTAAGCAATCCTTTTGCATCGTATGGATTTGATACTGAAATAACTTTCAATCCGGGAATATTGGCATACATGCTCTCGAAAGCGGTTGAGTGCTGCGCCCCCAATTGACCTGCTGAACCATTTGCCCCCCTGAAAACAATTGGGCATCCTACTTGACCGCCACTCATAGCCAGCATCTTGGATGCTGTATTGAGAATCTGATCGAGCGGCAATACTGCAAAGTTCCAAGTCATGTATTCCACAATCGGCCTGAGTCCGTTTTGAGCAGCACCAACAGCAACCGCTGTAAAACCAAGCTCTGCAATGGGGGTATCTATGATACGCTTAGGACCGAATTCATCCAGCATACCCTGGCTGACCTTGTAGGCACCATTGTATTCAGCGACTTCTTCCCCGAGCAGAAAAACCCGCTCATCTCTTCTCATTTCTTCCTGCATCGCCTCTCTGAGGGCTTCACGAAAAGCAATAATTCTAGCCATAGATTCTATTTAAAACTGATGCAAAAGTATTGCAAGAAGCGGATTCAAACAAATAAAAACCCCGCACCTGCGGGGTTGTTATTTTTGGCGTTATATTCCACGTAGTTATGGTTTCATAGATTGGACGCCGTAGGTTTTTCGAGGATTGGAAATGGTTTTTGGTTTGGGATAATGGATATTGCTCTGTGATGTAAATATAAAAAGTGTGCATAATTTGATTAAGCTTCTGCGAAAACCTTTTCAGGAATTACGTATTTACACTTAAATTAATTCAAGGTGAGCACGGACAAACCAGTTAATTCCTGAAGAGAATGGTTGCGCTGAGCGGACTGACACTGATGGTTTCCTGAACTTTGCTGAACCCGAAATCAGGTGTAACTAATGCATTGCCATGCGCAAAAATCTGCCAGCTGCCAGACTGGAGAGGTATTTTTACAGGCTCGGTCCTGCTGTTATAAATAACCCTGACTTTCTTCCAGTCATCACCAACAGATTCGCCATTGATGGTGAAGGATACCAACCCTTCTCCCACCTGTTCAAATGAAATATTGGATGCGATCTGCTCTGCGGTGACCATTCGGAAGGCAGGATGGTCCCTGCGCATTGCAATCAGACCTCTTACAAACTGAAATACATCTGAATTGTCTGCCTTATCAAACCAGTTGATCGCATTGATGCTGTCTCCTGCGTTGAAAGAATTTTCAACTCCTTTTTTAGAGCGCAGGAACTCTGTTCCGGCATGCAGAAAAGAGATTCCCTGTGATGTCAGCACAATTGAAAGTGCCAACATATGCATTTTTCGCCTGAGTTCAGGAGAATCCGTACTGTTTGAAATTGCGAGCTTGTCCCACAAAACGTGGTTATCGTGACACTCACAATAACTCACTACCTGACCGGGTTCTTTGGCATAAGGAGCTTTGGAATAATTCACTTTGGTATAATCTACCTGAGGATGCTTACAGGCAGCCACAACGCCAAATTTTATACTCTCCTCCATTCCAGGCTTCCCAGATACAAAACCTTTGTCTTTGTGTTCAAAAACACTTCCTTTGATGCCATCCCGCAAATCATCGCTAAAAACGGCTATTTTATCAAGTTGATAGGCATTTTTTTTCAGCGCCCTTAGTGAATCAGGTATAGGTGAACTTCCGGCTGTCCATCCCTCCCCATACAATAAAATATCAGGCTTAAGCTGGTGCAGTTCCTTTGAAATCAGATTCATCGTTTCTATATCATGAATACCCATGAGGTCAAACCTGAAACCGTCAATATGGTATTCCTCAACCCAGAATTTCAAGGACTCGCGCATGAATTTACGCATCATGGGCCGTTCGCTTGCAGTTTCGTTCCCACAAGCTGAAGCATTTGAAAATGCCCCATCAGCAGTTTGCCGGTAATAATAGCCAGGTACGAGTTGATTGAAATAGGAATTCTCAGTAAGCATGGTATGGTTGTATACAACATCCATGACAACCCTGAGACCTTTTTTATGCATGGCCTGAATCATCTCCTTAAACTCCTTGATACGGGTAATGCCATCATCCGGGTTTGATGAATAGGAGCCCTCAGGTGTATTGTAATTCAGCGGGTCATAACCCCAGTTATACTGGAGGCTATCTCGTTTACTTTCATCAATACTGTAAAAATCGTAAGATGGCAACAGGTGAACATGTGTGACGCCCAATTCCTGCAGGTGATCCAAACCGGTCTGAACTGCCCCGATATTCATGGCTGCAACTTCGGTGAGTCCGCTAAACTTCCCTTTTGCCCCAACAGCAGAAGATGCGTCAATGGTTGCATCCCTCACGTGTAATTCATAGATGACCGCGTCTACCGGCAAACCTCCTGTTTGAGCAGGCATTCCCTTTCTTGAGCTGAAAACAGGTGATTTATCAGCCTCCCAACCAAACGGCCGGGTATCTTTCATGTCAACCACAACAGCACGCCTGCCATTGGTTCCCACGGCTTTGGCATAGGGATCAGGCACTTCTGCCAGCCATTTACCATGTGTAAAAATGCGGAAAACATAATAACTGCCTTTCAGGTTTCCGCTTACAAATGCCTTCCAGGTGCCGTTTTCTGCCTTTGATAGCTGAATAACCGATTTCCTGTCGTTGCCAAGTGAAGAACCATAAAAAATCAGTTCAGCCTTTTCAGCAGCTGGGCTCCAGATTCGAAAATGGGAACCTTGGGGAGTATAGATCAATCCAAGATCATTTCCTCTGTACTCAGGGTACAGTTCAGTGTTAAAAAACTGTCCGAATCCTAAACCACTTGTAAGCATAAAAATTACTATGCACAGCATTTTTGGCAGTGATGACATATACAATATCTTGTTTTAATGTGTTTCCGGAGCCAGCGACCAATGTTCGGGAGACCTCCATAATCCTGAAAGCAAAAGCTCTCGCATGAAGAAAAACTCTTTTGGCAACCTATCATACATCCTCGAAAATAGTTCTTCATGTGCGAGAATTTCAGTCTTCCAAGCTTCCCTGTCTACATCCATAACTGCATCATACTGATCTGCTGTGAAGTTAAGGCTTCCCCAGTCAATATCCTCATATTTGGGAACCCAGCCTACAGGACTTTCAATGGAGACTACCTCTCCATATACCCGCTCAACAATCCATTTCAACATCCGCATGTTATCGCCGAAACCAGGCCAGAGGAACTGCCCTTCTTTGTTTTTCCGGAACCAGTTTACACCAAAAATCCTTGGCGGATTGGGTATGTTTCTGCCCAGCTGAAGCCAATGGTTGAAATAATCAGCCATATGGTATCCACAGAATGGAAGCATGGCAAACGGATCCCTCCTCACTTTCCCAACTTCCCCAAAAGCAGCGGCTGTTGTTTCTGAACCCATGGTAGCAGCCAGATAAACCCCAAAGTTCCAGTTAAAAGCCTGATAAAGCAATGGAATCGTGGTACTCCGCCTGCCCCCAAAAATAAAGGCACTGATGGGAACACCATTCGGGTTTTCCCACTCGGCATCGATACTCGGACATTGATATGCAGGAGCTGTAAACCTGGCATTGGGATGAGCAACTGGTTTGCCAGACAATGGATCATGCAGCTCACCTTTCCAGTTATACACTACCGGAGGTGTTTCTTTGGTTAACCCCTCCCACCATACATCGCCATCTGGAGTAACACCTACATTGGTGAAAATGCTGTTTTTTGAAAGGGCCGCAATTGCATTGGGATTGGTCTTTTCGTTGGTGCCAGGTGCTACACCAAAGTACCCATATTCGGGATTTATGGCATACAATTTCCCGTCCTTTCCTGGTTTTATCCAGGCAATATCATCCCCTACCGTCGTAACCTTCCAGCCTTTCATTTCTTCAGGCGGAATCAACATGGCAAAATTGGTTTTTCCGCAGGCACTGGGAAAAGCAGCTGCAACATAGGTTTTCCTGCCCTTTGGATCTTCTACACCAAGAATGAGCATGTGTTCAGCCAGCCAGCCTTCTTCTTTTGCCATTACTGATGCAATGCGCAGGGCAAAGCATTTCTTACCCAAAAGCGCATTTCCGCCATATCCTGAACCATAAGAAACAATGGCCCTGTCTTCTGGATAATGCACGATATATTTTACATCAGGATTACAGGGCCAGGGAACATCTTTTTGATTGGGCTGCAAGGGAGCTCCCAGTGAATGCAGGCACTTGATATACTCCCCATCTGTTCCGAGTTGTTTTAATACCTCTTCCCCTACTCTTGTCATGATATGCATGTTCACAACAACATATGGGGAATCGGTAACCTGTACGCCAATCTTGGATAATGGTGAACCAACTGGACCCATACAGAAGGGAATAACATACATGGTTCTCCCCTTCATTGCGCCCTTGAAAAGTTCTTTCATTTTAGCTTTCATCTCACGGGGGTCCACCCAGTTGTTGGTAGGACCAGCATCTTCTTTCCGCCTGCTGCAGATGAATGTCTTGTCTTCTACCCTCGCCACATCACTGGGATCAGAATTACAGGCAAAGCTGTTAGGCCATCTTTCAGCATTAAGCCTTTTGAAGGTTCCATTGCTAACAAGCAATGCACAAAGTTCATCGTATTCTTTTTTACTGCCGTTACACCAGTAAACTGAGTCTGGCAAACAAACTGCGGCCATTTCAGCTACAAATTTGTTTAGGTCTTCGTTTTGTGTCACCCCATTTTCAACTGTTTCCATAGTTAGAATTTAATGAACAAAAATACCACAATTTCAAAACGAGGCCTTTTTAGTGTAATAAATAAGCAGAATAGTTACCATAAGTTTACTAAATCATTTTTTTTAGTAACTTCAGAATTCAAACGATGCTTTATTATGAATTTTTTCAGAGAAAAAAAAATTGCTATTCGTAAAACGTATTGGGTAATAGCCCTTATTGTTTTAGCATCAGCCGGTGTTACCATGGTCATGCGCGACGAATCAGGAACTGAACAGGAAGTACCCGATATAGTTGACTATAATTTTCATATCAGGCCCATATTATCAGACAGGTGTTTCAAATGTCACGGGCCTGATGCCAACAAGCGTGAAGCAGGACTTAGACTGGATACTGAAGAAGGCGCATTTGCAGCATTGAAGGATAATCCTGGCAAGCATGTTATCATACCCGGAGACCCTTTGAATTCAGCACTCTATGCCAGACTCGTTTCAACCGATACTGCTGAACTGATGCCTCCGCCTTCATCCAACCTGGCACTTACCAAAACAGAAATTGAGATTATCAGAAAATGGATAGAACAGGGAGCCAAATACAAAAAGCACTGGTCTTTCATTGCACC
>JBDLUZ010000023.1:0-21606 GCA_039805045.1 Bacteroidota bacterium
CATGTGGGATTGTTGTTGATGGTGACAAATCTCCCTCCGGGTTTCAAATGTTTGGCAATTACATCACACATGGATTGCAGCTGGGGTTTTTAATTAATGACTTTGTTTTCGATAGATTGCTTTGCATATTTTCCTGATATTATGCATAATTTATAAATGGGTTAAAAACGAGTAAATTGCCGGTTATGTGGACTAACATAAAATCACTGCTTATCCTCCCTTTGGCATTCATTATTCTGTCTAGTTTTGGTCATTATCAAAAAGGGTTGAGATCACAAACCAATATGGATTCAGTTATGGCAGATATTAAAATCGAAATCGGAGGCAGGAAATTTGCTGCAACACTTTCTGACAATGCAACAAGCAAAGCATTAAGGTCCTTGCTTCCATTAAAACTTGACATGATAGAGCTCAATGCCAATGAAAAGTATGCTGACCTGCCAGTAAGTCTTCCTGCAAAGGCTTCGAATCCTGGCGTGATAAAAGCTGGCGATATCATGCTTTACGGGTCTTCTACGCTGGTTGTTTTTTATGAAACATTCAACACCCGCTATTCCTATACAAGAATCGGTAGGATTGAAAATGTAGCTGGACTGAAAGAAGCACTGGGTTCGGGAGATGTTGTAGTAACTTTTAGAATGGATTAGTAGCATTTGAATTGCACAAATACTACACACTACTGCACAATAGGGTATATTTTTTGTAGAATTCCCCCCGAATTCAGTAAATTCATTGCTCTAATTCATGAAGTTTGACGAACAGCCGTATAGAAAAAATCCTGACAGGTAACAAACTGCTTATCCTGACCAATTTATTGGTTATTGTGGCACTCCTTTTTGCTATTTCTGTACATCTAAATTGGCTGGAATCAGGTGAAGCAGTTAAGTTAAGCTGGCTTCAAAATTGGGGTGTACTGCATCCCGTAATGGTTCATCTGCCGATAGGGCTGGTTTTATTCGGAATTGTCCTGGAAGCTGCTTCATGGAAAAATTTCAATTCCGGTTACCGCCTAGCGATGTTTCTCCTGCTTTATGTGCTTATTTTTTCACTGGTCTTATCTGTCGTTTTCGGTGTACTGCTGGGTAGCAATGGTGACTACGGCAGCGACCTGCTTGATATTCATTTTCAAGGCGCGATCATTTCAAGCCTTTTGGCATTGGTCAGTCTGTATTTGCATGCAAAGGCTTCAGCTTCCTCCAATAAACTATTCATTTCTTTATACAGGGTTTCGTTTTTATTGGGCTTATTTGCTGCGCTGTATACTGGTCATGCAGGTGCTTCGCTTACACATGGGGAAGATTATCTGGATGAATTGTTTACCGGAAAAAGGGAGCAACTCAGTCTTTCTGCTGTTGCTGAAAAAACAGGAGATTCCACCAATCGCCTGACCCCTGACCAAGAAAGAATCCTAAGTGTGGAAGCCAGGGCCATATTGGCGCACAATTGTTACAAGTGTCACGGCTCTGATAAAGTAAAAGGCGACCTAAGACTTGATATCAAAGAAATGCTGCTAAAGGGTGGTGAAGGCGGACCGGTTATCATCCCCGGTAATTCCAATGAAAGTGAGCTGATCAGAAGGGTTAAACTGCCAGCCGGTGATGAGGATGCCATGCCTACAAAAGGAAAAAGATTGTCTGAAAAGGAAGTGAAAATCCTATCCTTGTGGATTGATAACGGCGCGCCTTGGCCAGACGGTGATGCGCAATCCACATTTCAGGTTGCACCTCTTGCACCACGTAATCCCGCATTGCCTGTCAATAATTCAAATTTAGCTAATCCCATTGATCAATGGGTAGACCAATATTTCAAGGATAATAAATTGACTTGGCCAGCGGCAGCTGATGATCGGATGTTTGTGAGGAGATTATACCTTGACCTGATCGGATTGCTGCCAACCCCTGAGGAACAGACACGCTTTATCGGTGATACTGCAGCTGACAAAGTTGGAAAATTGGTTGACGAATTGCTTTCACGGCAGGATGATTATGCTATCCACTGGCTGACGTTCTGGAATGATTTACTGCGCAATGATTATACAGGAACCGGTTATATCACACGTGGCAGATACAGTATCACAGACTGGCTTTATAAGGCTGTGAGAGACAATAAATCCTACAACAAAATTGTGGAAGAGCTGGTCAGTCCGGTTGATGAATCAAAAGGATTTGTATCAGGTATCCGCTGGCGGGGTGTAGTCAATGCCAGTCAGACTACAGAAATGCAGGCTGCCCAGAATGTAGCACAGGTATTCCTCGGACTGAACCTGAAATGCGCCTCCTGCCACAACAGTTTTATCAATAATTGGCAGTTGACCGATGCTTATGGTTTGGCCAATGTATTTGCAGATAGTTCCTTGGAAATTCACCGTTGCGACCAGCCTACAGGAAAGTATGTTCGTCCTAAGATGCTCTGGGAAGAGCTTGGATCCATTGACAGCATGGCCACACGTGCAAGGAAAATGGCACAACTCGCGAAGATCATGACAAAACCTGAAAATGGACGATTGTACAGAACAATCGTAAACAGGGTTTGGAAGCAACTGATGGGCCGGGGAATCGTTGAACCCGTTGATCAGATGGATAACACACCTTGGAGCCGTGATCTGATAGACTGGCTTGCATTCCATTTTCAGCAAAATGGTTCTGACCTGAAATGGCTCATTAGAATGATTGCCAGTTCCAGGGCATACAGGTTGCCTGCAGACGGATTAAAACAACCAGAGGATTTGTTTGCCAATGATTTTCGCTTCAGCGGGGTATTGGTAAAAAGAATGACAGCAGAACAGTTTACAGATGCTGCATCCATGTTGGTAGACTCAGTTTTTGGTTACAAAGAACTGAGATACCTGCCGGCTGCTTTTACCGCGTTACCATCAGGTGCAGTAGTGGTCAGGGCTGCTTTGGTTGCCAATAATCCACTGTTGATTGCACTTGGACGGCCTACAAGAGAAACTGTAACAACTGCACGGGAATCTCATGCCAACTTGTTACAGGCCATGGAGATGACCAATGGACAAAGATTGCACCAAACCCTCAAACAGGGTGCCCAAAAATGGCTGCAGTCTGGTAAATCAGGTAAAGAACTTGTTGCCATTTTCTACAACAGGGCACTCGGTAGGCCACCCACGGCTGCTGAAATCAAAGTGGCTTTGGGAACAATAGGGCAACCAGCGGATGCAGCAGGAATCGAAGATTTCTATTGGGCAATGCTCTTGCATCCTGAATTTCAACTCATCAAATAACAATTAAGTTCAAATGTTCATATGAAAAGGTCAATATCCCGAAGGAGTTTTCTGCAGTCTACCAGCTCAGCCGCTTTGGCAGCAATGGCTGCAGGCGCTCCAGTCCTTGGCGCTATGAGCTGCAATGCCGGAAAATTAACTTCAACTGCAGACAGTGTCATATTGCTTTGGATGGGAGGAGGGATGGCTCATACGGAGACTTTTGACCCGAAAAAGTTTACTCCATTTTCAAAAGGAATGGAAGCCAATTCAGTACTGAGTACTTTCAATAAAGTACCTACGGTGCTGGATGATGTTTATTTTTCAGAGGGACTTGAAAAAATCGGCAGTGTGATGGATAAAGGTGCGTTGATACGTTCTTATGTGGCAGCTGATCTTGGTCATATTCTCCATACAAGACACCAATATCACTGGCACACCTGCTACAGACCACCTCAGACTGTTGCCGTTCCACATCTGGGCTCTTGGATTGCCCGGGAACTCGGACAAAAAAACAAGGTGATTCCTGCATTTATTGATATTGGACAAAGGTTTTCAGTAGGAGAAGGAGAGGAGTTGAAAGCCTTTCACAGTGCCGGTTTTCTGGGTAATGAATATGGCCCTTTTATGATTCCCGATCCACTTGAAGGGTTGTCTAGCGTGAAACCTCCTGCAGGTATGTCACTTAGCCGTTTCGAAAGCAGAAATAAATTGTACAATGACTTAATCGCTCAGAGTGCAACGGGTGAATTGGGGTCTGAATATCAGAAAGAATCCCTGAAACGCTCCATGGAGCAGGCCTATATGCTGCTCAAATCTCCTGAAGCTGAAGCATTTGACCTGAGCAGGGAGAAAAAAGAGTCGTATGATATTTACAATACCGGCAGGTTCGGACTGGGATGTCTGATGGCAAAACGCCTGGTTGAAAAGGGGGCGAGGTTTATCAGTGTTACAACTGAATACGAGCCATTCATGAACTGGGATACCCATGAAAATGGGCATACCAGACTGGTCGATATGAAAAAAGTGATTGACGCACCTGTGGCACAGCTGATTAAAGACCTTGATGCTTCCGGTCACCTTGACAGAACTCTGGTAATTCTGGCAAGTGAATTCAGTAGGGATATGATGGTAGAAGGCCGTCCGGATTTGAAAGTGCAGGAACAGGTCAGTCAGCCTGATGTGATTGAAGAACTCAAACATTACGGCATGCACAGGCATTTTACTGATGGTTGTTCCATGCTTATGTTTGGCGGGGGCATCAAACAGGGTTTTGTATATGGTAAAACTGCTGATGAAAGGCCCTGTAAAACCATTGAAAATCCAATTTATATTGATCAAGTGCATCAAACAATCTATCATGCACTTGGTATTGATCCGGAAACAAATTATATCATTGAAGAAAGACCATTTTACACTACGCCTGATGGCTCAGGTAAAGCTGTTATGGATTTACTGTCAAAACAGGCTTAAACCCAGTCAATTAATCATAGTTATCTAAAATATTAATACACGGTTATGAATCAGCACATGTCTCGTTCACAGTTTTTAACTTTCGCAGCTTCTGCAGGTGCTGCATCCTTGCTTACATCACTGGAATCACTGGCAGCAGACGGAGAAATAAAAAAGATACGGATAGCCATAATTGGTTGTGGCAGTGTCAGCAACAGGTATATCCCTCATTTACAATCATCCCCTTCCATTGAAATTGTGAGTTTGTGTGATATCAGGCATGAAAGGGCAGTTGCTCAGAATGAACAATACAAAGTAAAGGCTGCAACTTATGCTGATATTGATTCCTTGTTGAAAGGAGTGCCATTTGATATGATGGTAACCCTAACAGACATGCAGAAACATGGAGAACTGAACAAAAAAGCGCTGCTTGCAGGAAAGCATGTGTGGAGTGAAAAGCCCATGGCAAATACCTATGCAGAAGGTAAAGCGCTACTGGAATTAGCCAACAGTAAAAAATTGAAGCTCTGGGGAGCTCCTGCAGTTGTGAATAGTCCACAGTTTGCATTTATGAGCCGCTGTATAAGAGAAGGAAAATTAGGTCGGGTTGCAAGTGCTCATGGTCAGTATGGACATACCGGACCAGGATGGTCATCTTTTTTCTATGAAAAAAACGGTGGTAGCATGCCTGATCTGGGGGTATACAACATGGCAACTTTAACCGGTTTACTCGGTCCGGCTAAATCAGTAATGGCTATGCTCAGTATTGTTAATCCGGAACGTATTATTGATGAAAAAGGTAAAATTAAAGTAGAGGAAGAGGACAATGCCCATGTGTTGATGGACCATGGCAATGGTATAATCAGCCATGTGATGTGTGGTTTCAACTATTTTGATCCGCACGGGCATGAGGCCAAGGGGCAGCAGCTGCATTCCATCCAGATCTATGGGGATAAGGGAAATATGCGAATGATTGGTTATGACTGGGAAACCAACGGGGTTATCCTCGACGATTCATGGGATAGACCAGGCCAACTGCATGAGAAAGAAACAGGTGGATACATGTGGCAGGAAGGTGCAACAAAAGTTGCAGAATCAATCGTTCATAAAACGGAGCCTTTGATAAATGTTGAACATGCCTTACATGTGCTTGAAATTATAGAAGCCGCAAGGAAATCATCTGCCAGCGGAATGCGAGTTCCACTGATTTCAAGCTTTAAATGGCCGGTTGTGTAAATCACAAGCCATTTGTAAATTGAGGTTTTTTTAGTAAATTTGCAGCCAGCAGGAACATTAGCTCAGTTGGTTTAGAGCATTACTTTGACAGAGTAGGGGTCACTGGTTCGAGCCCAGTATGTTCCACGTAACCATTCAAGTGTTTAAAACACCATGTCTCAGATTAAACCCATAGTTTTCGAGGAATATGAAGTAGAAGTACTGGAAAGTACAGGCTACGTATTGATCGTTTGGAATGACGAGATCAATACTTTCGACTGGGTTATTAAAACACTTGTAGACATTTGCAAACATGAGCCCGAACAGGCAGAGCAATGTGCCATGATCATTCACTACAAGGGCAAATGTGATGTTAAAAAAGGCACATATGAAGAACTGAAAACAATGTGTGAGGCTATTGTTGACAGAGGTATTGGTGCAACCATCGAGGAAATCAAATAATTTTCAATTAGTTAAAGATAACTGTCAACGCTGGATTTCTATCAGCGTACGCTAAAACCATGGACCTGATAAATTCATTGGAGGCAGCAGCTGAGAGTTGTTTTTCCAATTTATCTTTTTTCATTTTTAGTGCATGATGGGAAACAAATCCTGTAGCCAGGAAATCATTTCTTCCTATCATAATGCAACTTAACTCAGTTAGCTTTCTACCTGGTCCGAATACTGCAAGATTTGGAGATTCACACACCATTGCATTGATGGCTGATAAGACTTTATTGTTGTACGCGGTAGTATGCTCATTGTCGTCGCAAATGCCTGAACAGAAAGACTCCACCTGTCCCTGACAGTCCACATGTTCTTGTTGTAAAAAGCACATTTTAGGACATAATCCATGTTCTCTGGCTAGCTTATTCAACAACCTGATGCCGTCAAGCTGCATGGCAAAGGTGGTATGTGTTCTGATGTGTTTCTTTTTTTTGACCACGCCAAGCCTTAAGATGCCTTTCTGGTCTTCATAACTGCAAATGCCAAATCTGTTTTCAAACTTTTTTTGCGACCGGTTAAACTGTGGCCATATTCTTTTGATTTCGACACTTTCCTGCACACTCATCATCAGTTCATTGCCACATTCTTTGTAACTTATTTTGTGAACAAGCCTGATGAGATCCTGCTTCCGTTTACTCACATCATTATTGGAAAAATGACTGATAACCCTTTTTTTCAATTGTTTGGCTTTGCCAACATAAATGATTTTGCCCTTGTTGTCATGAAAATAGTAAATGCCGGGAACGTTGGGGATCTTATCTAAATCCTTACCGGATAAATGCATGGGCAGATAGGCTTCCTTGCTGCCTTTCTTTAGCATACTTTCAATATGCTTTCCGGTATCATTGTTCAACAATTTATGGAATAACAATGTAGTTGCCTCTGCATCTCCCAAAGCCCTGTGTCTGTTGGTTAGCTGAATTTCCAGTGAGCGACAAAGGTTTCCGAGGCTGTAGCTTGGCAAATTCAGAAATATTTTCCTGCTAAGCCTGACTGTGCAAAGTTTTCTAGACTGGAGCTGGTATCCATGTTGCAACAACTGATGTGCAATGAACGAGAAGTCAAAATTTACATTGTGGGCAACAAAAACTTTACCCTGTAGCAAATCATAAACTTCACGTGCCACTTCAGCAAAAACAGGTGCTTTGCTGACCATAGCATCATTAATGCCCGTCAGTTTTTCCACAAAAAGCGGAATGGGGCGCATGGGATTTACGAGTGTTGTGTACCTGTCAAGAACCTGCTGGCCATCTGTTATCAAAATGGCGATTTCAGTTATACTCCCGGTTCCGGCATTTCCTCCTGTTGTTTCGATATCGACTACTGCAAACATTCAACCCCAAAGTTAATGGGATATCGTTGTTGTTACAAATTCACTTAGCTGAAATGCAGGTTAAAATGTTTTTCTATTTCAAGTTCGAGACCTCGCCGGTCAAGTTTCTCCTCAGGCCTGTTTTCAATCCAGGTATCATGCATTGTTTTGCTCTTGTCAATGGCATTCTGAAGTTCAAAGCGCGTATCCGCAGAACCGAGAATGAGCACTGCATTGGCATTTTGAAGACTGTCAACAACCTTTGTTACAAATTTTTTCATGTAATTATTTTCTTTTTCCTGAGATTTTTTCTGCCAGGATAAAGTTGTCCCCAACATCCCGGTTTTGGTTGTTGTTTCACCTTCAAACCTTGTTCTGGTTCCCAGTCCGGATATGATTTCTGAATACTCTTGGTTGCCTTCACCATCTATCTTTATAATCATGGCATGCTTTCTGTCAATCCAAACGCCATACCTGTATGAATTTACCGATGTCTTCATAATTGAAAAGTTTGATGAGATATTTCAGCAATGATAATTGACCTTTACGGGTTAAAGCATGATCAGCTTCATGACCATACGTGGTATTGGTCACTTTATTAAAAAGCGCACCCAAAACTTGCAATTTCTTAACTTTAACATTATCTTTACATTGTCTAGTAACAAATCCTAATGCTTTTGCGTCTAATTTTAAAGCGCAATCATGCAATCCCTCTTGAAAGACCTTCGTAAATTCATGTAACAATGAAATCATTTTTTATGAAAGCACTTTCTTCGCTCAATGTCTCCCAAACTGTTAAGATTGGTCTTATAGTTATTGCCGTTTATGGAACAATAGCTTTGATTACCTATCTCGTTTGGTAATTGCTTGGAGGACTATTAATCGCTACCTTTGTGTACCAAAAATAGTAGCGATACATGGAGATCTCCAAGAATTTTGATTTTAAATCTGCTGAAAACAAGTGGTATCAGCAGTGGTTGGAAAAACGTCATTTTGAAAGCAATCCTGATGACAGGGAATCCTATACGGTAGTTATCCCTCCTCCCAATGTAACAGGTATCTTGCACATGGGGCACTGCCTCAATAATACCATTCAGGACATATTGGTGAGAAGAGCACGCATGATGGGCAAAAATGCTTGTTGGGTGCCAGGTACGGATCATGCTTCAATTGCAACCGAAGCTAAAGTTGTGCAGATGCTCCGGGAAAGGGGTATTCAAAAAGCTACACTTACCAGAGACGAATTTCTGACTTATGCCTGGGAATGGAAAGAAAAGTATGGAGGCATAATTCTTCAGCAGCTTAAGAAACTTGGATGCTCACTTGATTGGAACCGAACAAGTTTTACGATGGATCCCGACTATTACAGGTCTGTAATCCATGTTTTCAACGATTTATACAAAAAGGGATACATCTACCGTGGTAAACGGATGATTAACTGGGATCCCAGAGCTAAAACTGCACTCAGTGATGAAGAGGTGATCTTCAAAGAGGTGCAAGGAAAATTATATTTTTTACAGTACCAGCTTATTGATCAAAGCGGATTACCTGTTTCTTTGGATAATGGGGGAATTACAATTGCTACCGTGCGTCCCGAAACAATTTTGGGTGATGCAGCTATAGCTGTCAATCCAAAAGATGAACGCTTCAATCATCTAATCGGCACATTTGCCCTGGTTCCGCTCATTAACAGAAAAATTCCAATCATCGGAGATGATTATGTAGCCATCGATTTTGGATCAGGTGCCCTCAAAATCACGCCTGCCCATGACATGAACGATAACCAGATTGGCATTAAACACGGTCTGGAAGTGATTGATATCCTCAATGAAGATGGCACGCTAAGCGCAGACGCTGTTCTTCATGTAGGCAAAGATCGATTTGAAGCGAGAAAGGATATCGTTGAAGAACTGAAGGCAGCAGGTCATGTTGTTAAAATTGAGGAATACATTCACCAGGTAGGTTTTTCAGAACGCACAGATGTTGTTGTGGAGCCACGCTTGTCTTTGCAGTGGTGGGTTGACATGAAGAAAATTTCTGGTCCCGCTCTCTCTGCTGTCAACGATGGTGAAATCAACTTCCATCCAGCTAAATTCAAGAACCTTTACAGACACTGGATGGAAAACATCAAAGATTGGTGTATCTCCAGGCAGCTTTGGTGGGGCCACCGCATACCAGCCTGGTATGATGACCAGGGTCAGTTTGTGGTTGCAATGGATGAGCAGGAAGCAAAGGAAAAATTTGCAGCACAATACAATGTCGCAAATCCGGTTCTGAAACAAGACGAAGACTGTCTGGATACCTGGTTCTCCTCTTGGCTATGGCCTTTTGAAGTGTTTAAAGGGATTTCAAATCCGGGTAACCCTGATGTCAGTTATTATTACCCGACGCAGTCTTTGGTCACCGCTCCTGAAATCATCTTTTTCTGGGTGGCCCGGATGATTATGGCTGGATATGAATACATGGGTAAAAAGCCATTTAATGATGTATATTTTACTGGCATAGTTAGAGATAACCTCGGCCGGAAAATGAGTAAACAGTTGGGTAACTCTCCGGATTTGCTTAACATGATTGATGAAATTGGGGCTGATGCGGTAAGGTTTGGTATCCTGATTGCTTCACCTGCCGGTAATGACCTCCTCTGGGATAAGGCCTCCAATGAACAAGGCCGGAATTTCATCAATAAAATATGGAATGCCCTCAAGCTGATTCAGCTTTGGAAAGGAAGAGTCAAGGAGAATTTGCTTCCGGAAGAAATGACCCTGACAAGCGACTGGCCGCACAGGTGGTTTGAGGCAAGACTGAGACAGGTGTGTAGCGAAGTTGACTTGTTAATGGAACAATTTAAGCTGAGTGAAGCACTGAAAACCCTTTACACATTGGTTTGGGATGATTACTGCAGCTGGTATCTGGAGTGGATCAAACCCGGATTTGAAAAGCCAATGGATCAGCAACACCTTGATAGGGCCATTGCAAACTTTGAAATTTTGATGGAAAGGTTACATCCATTTATGCCTTTTGTGACAGAGGAAATCTATCATTTGCTGAAAGAAAATCAATCAACAGATCTTTGTGTCAGGCAACTCGATTCATCCTTTGTTTTCAGAGATACAGACAGGGCAATTTTGCAAGAAGCTGACCTGCTCAAGGCTGCTATTACTGCAATCCGGGATGCCAGACTGAAAGCTCAGATTAAAAATAAGGATGCTGTTTCCCTTTATGCAACCGTCACGGAAAAAGCAACTTGGAATGCTATTCAGGAAATATTGTGTAAGCAAATCAATGCAGTAGCATTTAATTTTACTGATGATGCTGTTGCTGATACCATACAGCTTGTTCTCGGGGCAGACAGGTTATATATCAAAACAGACCAGATTCTGGATACATCTGTACAGCGCAAGTCTCTTGAAGATGAATTAACCTATTACAAGGGTTTCCTTGCGTCTGTAGAAAAGAAATTATCCAACGAAAAGTTTGTAGCCAACGCCAAAGGGGAAGTTGTGGATATGGAAAGAAAAAAACAGGCTGATGCCATTGCTAAGATCAGCCTGCTCGAAGAGAGTCTCAGGAATCTTTAAAAATCAGTTTTCATGATAAGAATTTTGATGCTTCTCCAGATTTTTATTGTAACGACTGCGCAGGCACAGGGGGGTAAAATCAAACCATCAGCTGGCACAACGGCTGTTATCACATTTACATCAACCTGGGGACCTGTTAAATCAGGTAATGCGCCTGCTGCTCAGGTTGCATCAATTGCACCTGCAGCAATTTTTGTCAAAGACAATGCTGGCGAGTCATATCCGGTAAAATCATTCCGGATGAATTATAAATTCAAAAGTGCATACAAAGATGACGAAACTGAGCAGCTCAAATACAGGAGTGACCTGCGTGTGGGAGAATTCACAGACACCGCACAGCTGAGTAAGGTTTGGATTGAAAGTATCAAGGATAACGTTAAAGCCGGAGATACCATCTTGATCAATAAAATTCTTTTCAGGAATAAAGCAGGAAAATTTCAGATGGCTCCTGATATCAGAATTGCTGTAAATTAGTTAAACATTTAAGTTCAGGATTATGCCTCTTTTTAGAACCAACAATTCATGTATGCGTGCATTCATAAACATTTTGTTTCTGTTTTTTTCAGCCACTTGCGCAGTAGCTCAGGATGCTTCTAAATATGTTTTAAAGCACCTGAATGAAAAACAAAAACATTATGAGGGCATGGCAGAAACCATTTGGAAATGGGCTGAGCCAGGCTATATGGAGCTTAAAACAACAACTTTACTTCAGGATGAACTCAGTAGAGAGGGATTCAAAATTGAAAAGGGTATTGCAGATATCCCAACCGCTTTTGTAGCAACTTTCGGAACTGGAAAACCGGTGATTGGTTTTCTTGCTGAAATGGATGCTTTGCCGGGCTTGTCTCAACAGGCAACACCGGAGAAACTTGCACTTGAAGATGGCGGATTTGGGCATGCATGCGGACATAATCTTTTCGGAACAGGTTCAGTAGCTGCAGCCATTGCAACCAAAAAATGGATGGAGTCTAATGGCATAAAAGGAACAATTAAGCTATTTGGGACGCCTGCGGAAGAAGGTGCCGGCGGCGGTAAAACATACTTAGTCAGAGCAGGTGCTTTCAATGAAGTTGATGCTGTTTTGCAATGGCATCCTGGTGATAACAACAGTGCAAGCCCTTCTTCAACATTGGCATATAAAGTTGCCCTTTTTAGGTTTAAAGGGATTGCAGCACATGCTGCCGCGGCACCTGAAAAAGGCAGAAGTGCCCTGGATGGTGTTGAAGCCATGAATTTTATGGTCAACTTGATGCGTGAACATGTTTCGCAGGAAACCAGAATTCACTATGTTATCAAGAAAGGTGGATTGACATCGAACATTGTTCCCGATTTTGCAGAAGTTGAGTTTACCATCAGGCATCCATCAGTAAGTGGTTTGAACAATATCTGGGAAAGACTTACAAAAGTTGCTGAAGCTGCTGCCATGGGAACAGGAACCACAGTTTCGCATGAAGTCATGACTGGTTTATACAACTTGTTACCCAATGAAACACTTGCTAAGGTGATGCAAAGGAATCTAGAAAAAGTAGGTGGTATAATCTATTCTGAAGAAGAAAAAGCATTTGCTGCAGCCATCAGAAAAACGGTAAGTGCATCTTCACTGCCTCCTGTTGAAAGTGCCGGAGAAGTGAAGCCTTATCAGTTAAATGGATTAACCTCGGCATCTACTGATGTTGGTGATGTAAGCTGGGTGGTACCTACAACAGGACTCTCTACCGCAACCTGGGTTCCAGGTGTTCCTGCCCACAGTTGGCAGGCTGTAGCTTGTGACGGTATGTCTATTGGCTTTAAGGGGATGATGGTGGCGGCCAAAACAATGGCACTTTCCGCAGTTGATATCTTCCAGAAGCCAGAGCTTATTCCTTTAGCCCAGACAGAACTGGAAAAAGCCAGAGGTAGCAACTTTCAATACAAATCGCTAGCTGGAGACAGGAAGCCACCACTTGATTACAGAAAGTAAATCAGAAGCAAATTACTGGATTAACCAACTTACCTCCTGATTGACCCACTCCGCACGAAATGGCGTACTGATGCGGATATAGTTATCAGTGTATCCCTCCATCATCCCGTTTCTATTTTCCTGTTCAAACAATACAGTACGTTGCCTGCCGCATTGTCCTGCCCTGAAGTACTGCATTTTCTGGTAGGATAGGTTTCGCAGGATTTTATTCCTTTCGTTGCGGATATGGACAGGAATTACAGGTTTGATATCAATGGCTTTGGTGTTGTTCCTTTCTGAATAGGTGAATACATGTAAATATGAAATATCCAGGCTATGCAGGAATTCAAATGTTTCCTGAAACTCCTGATCGCTTTCAGCAGGAAAGCCAACAATAACATCAACGCCAATTGCACAATCAGGCATCATTTGTTTGATTGCCGCAATTTTTTCTGCATAAAGCTCTCTTTTATATCGCCTGCGCATGAGTCCAAGAATCGTATTACTGCCACTCTGCAAAGGGATATGAAAATGAGGCATGAATTTGTTACTTTCAGCCACCAGTTTAATAATATCATAGGTAAGCAGGTTAGGTTCAATTGAAGAGATCCTGAACCGATTGATTCCCTGAACTTGGTCCAGTGCTTGGCATAAAGCATGAAAATCAGTTGTTCTTTCGCCGTCAATGATGCCGAAGTCGCCAAGGTTTACACCAGTCAATACAATTTCTTTGACACCCTGTTCCGCAATATGCGTAGCCTGTTTAACAACATTTTCTATGGTGTTACTCCGGCTTTTACCCCTGGCCATTGGTATGGTACAAAAGGAGCAACTGTAATCACATCCATCCTGTACCTTCAAGAAGGTCCTTGTTCTATCTGTCACCGAAAATGAACTGTTGAAATCGGTTACTTCAGCAATGTCACAACTGCAGATTTTTGTAGCATCACCTTTGTTGAAGTCCTTCAGGTGGTTGGAGAGGTTAAATTTCTCTGCAGCCCCTAAAACCAGGTCAACACCAGGTATTTCAGCAATTTCTTTTGGTTTTAGCTGGGCATAACATCCCGTAATAACTATAACAGCGTCGGCATTTTGTTTTTGAATCCTTCTTACCAGCTGTCTGCATTCTTTATCTGCATTCTCAGTAACGGAGCAGGTATTGATCACATAGATGTCTGCTGACTCGTCAAAATCTTTCCTGACAAAACCATCCTTTTCAAGCATCCTCCCTAGGGTGGATGTTTCTGAGAAATTCAGCTTACAACCCAATGTATGCAGTGCTATTGATTTTTCTGATTGCATGCTATGATTTTGCTCAGATCCTTACTCCGTTTTTTTCAGATTATTTATTGCCTGTATGCATACAGCCTTTTTGCTGTTGTGATAACAGTCGTTCTTTTTCCTTGTCTACTCATTTGTCTGCCTTTGGGCCGTATAAGAGGTGGAAATATCATGTTTGACCTGTACCGGTTTCTGGGTAAGATCTGGTTTCTGTTAATTGGCATCAGACATATCAATATATACAAATCCAGTCCTGCTGCAGACGAGCAGTACATTTTTGTGGCAAACCATATCTCTTACCTGGATGCAGTGGCCATAATACTCTCCATCAAACATCATTTCCGAGCAATTGGAAAGTACGAGCTGCTTAAAGTGCCAATTTTTGGTTTTTTATACCGTTTTTGTGTGGTAACAGTTAACCGGTCGAGTGCAGAAGACCGGGCAAGAAGCCTGGCTGACCTGAGAAAGATTCTTGCCAAAAATATTTCCATTGCGGTTTTCCCGGAAGGAACTTTTAATATGGCGGATGCGCCACTGAAGGAGATGTATGATGGCGCATTTAAGCTTGCAGTTGAAACGGGTAAACGTATTCAGCCGATTCTCTTTCTAGACACATACGACAGATTACATTATGACAGTATTTTTTCTTTGCGTCCCGGTAGGTCAAGGGCAGTATTCCTAGACCCAATCGACCCTTCAGCGTTCCCTCAGGCAGATCCGCGGGAATTAAAAAGGATAACTGCAGAAAAAATGGCTTCCGCATTGATTGCATACAAAGCAACCTGGATCAGTGAATTTTACCTGGAAAATAAAAATCATGGGTAACATGTTGTTTGCTGAAATTATTATCCCCCTTGCATTACCCAAGACTTTTACTTACGAGGTTCCTGAACCGATGCAGGAGCTCGCCATACAAGGTGTGCGTGTGGAGGTAAGTTTTGGTAAGCAAAAAAGATATTCTGGGATTATCAAATCCCTTTCCCGGGAAAAACCAGCGGGTTTTGATCCCAAGCCTATTGAACAGATTCTTGATCCTGAGCCTGTAGTTTACCCCATGCAGCTTTCTTTATGGAATTGGATAGCTCAATACTACATGTGTACTGAAGGTGAAGTGATGGCTGCGGCCCTTCCAACCCAACTGAAGCTAAGCAGTGAGACCATACTGGTACTCAATGAGGAGTATGGTGATGATTTTTCTGACCTTGATGATCAGGAATACCTGGTTGCTGAGGGCCTGCAGGTCAAAAAGGAATTGAAAATGGATGAAGTACACGAGATCCTTGATCTTGTGCATGTTTATCCCGTAGTAAAGCGGTTACTGGATAAAAAGGTATGCATGGCCTGGGAGTCACTCAAAGAGAAGTATACGCCTAAAAGCGAAAACTTTGTGTACCTCCATCCTGATTATTTTGGCGAGGATGCAATGGCCAGTCTTTTGAATAATTGGAATAACAAGGCGCCTAAACAGCTTGAACTGTTACTGGCGTTTTTACACCTGCAGAAAACTGAAGGTGAAGTGAAACAACCCGAGTTGCTTAAAAAAGCCGGAGCCAGTGCCGCACAACTTACTGCACTTGTGGAAAAGAGCATTCTTACTGTAACAAGACAGGCGGTTGACCGGATACCTATGCAGGCCAAGCAGGTAAATATCAACTTTGAACTTTCAACTGCACAGCAAACTGCATTAGGTCAGCTTCAGGCTAGCCTGGAGCATCAGGAGGTTTGTTTGTTGCATGGGGTTACTTCAAGTGGTAAAACACAGATATACATCAAATTGATTGAGGAGCAGGTAAAAAAGGGTAATCAGGTACTTTACCTCCTTCCCGAAATAGCCCTGACTGCACAAATTATCAGGCGGTTGCAAAAGCATTTTGGAGGTTATATTGCCATCTATCACTCCAGATTTAATCCAAATGAACGGGTCGAATTGTGGAATAAGGTAAAAAAGGGGGAAATACGGGTTATTTTGGGAGCTCGTTCAGCTCTTTTCATGCCATTTGCAAAGCTTTCCATGATCATTATTGATGAGGAACAGGATGCTTCCTTTAAACAGCAGGAGCCTGCTCCTCGGTACAATGCAAGGGATGCGGCACTCTATTATGCCCGTTTGTGGGGTGCTAAAGTGGTACTGGGTAGTGCAACCCCCAGCTTGGAAACCTATGCTCAGGCAGTTTCAGGGAAATACGGACTTGTTGAGCTTTTTGAAAGGTTCGGAGGTGTTGAGTTGCCTGCTATACATTCGGCGGATATGCGCACCATGATCAACAACAAAGTGGTTAAGCAAATGATTACCCCGGAATTGAAAGAGGCGATTAAAAATTCAGTGGATAATCAACAACAGGTTATTCTTTTTCAGAACAGACGAGGTTACGCTCCCTATAAGATATGCGGGACCTGTGGTTTTATCCCACATTGCGAGCATTGTGATGTTACCCTAACTTACCATAAACTCCACCATCGCTTGCAATGTCATTATTGTGGTACATCCTATCCTGTGCTACTGAGTTGCACTGCCTGTGGCAGCACCAACTGGATTGAGCGAAATTTTGGAACGGAGAAAGTTGAAGAGGAATTGATAGAGTTATTCCCTAATTACAACATTGCACGAATGGATATCGATACGGTCAAAGGTAAAACTGCTCATGATGAAATGATTCGCAATTTTGAATTGCGCCGCATGGATATTTTAGTGGGTACCCAGATGGTGGTAAAGGGACTGGATTTTGAACACGTTTCACTTGTAGGTATTCTTGATGCAGACGGACTATTAAGTTTTACGGATTTCAGGGTTAATGAGCGGGCATTTCAACTCATGGAACAGGTCAGTGGCAGGGCAGGTAGGAGAGGGAAGCAGGGAACAGTCATCATACAGACTTCAAATCCGTCTCATCCGATTATAGCTAGGGTTGCAAATCATGATTTCAAAGGTTTTTATACGGAAGAAATTGAATCCAGGAAAATATTTCATTACCCGCCCTATACAAGGCTGATTCAATTTTTTTTCAGGCATGTTGATAAGGGAAGGGCTTTACAGGCTGCCGATTTTTTTGCTGCACGAATGCTTCCTGTTTTTGGAGATTATCTGATTGGACCAGCAGAGCCGGTAGTTAATAGGGTGCGCAACAAATATATCTATGAGATCATGCTTAAATTACCCAGGGATGGCTCCAGGCATGCACTTGCCAGAAATCACGTGCAACAGGTTATGGCAATTATGCAAAATGATCCAACTTTTAAAGCTGTCCATATCCTGGTAAATGTTGATCCGCAATAAAAATCACCTGAAAATTACAGTCCCGGTTTTTCTCATCAACTCCATTTCAACCTGTTTCAAATGTTGATGGGTCTGAAGCAGAATTATCATGTCCTCAGTTGAATTCTCTTTTTCAAGGTCTAACTGATTTTCAAGTATCAGTTTTTTAATTTTCTTAAGCTTCAGATAAGTCATACAGGATAAAACTTCCTCCTTGTATAAATCATTGCGGTTGAGGATATCACCCTTGTAAACTTTTGTCCAGTTCGGACTAATCTGGTGTTTTTCAGTTAACAGGGAAACTGCTAACTGACTGATTTGCTGATCATTATGGTAGAGGAAACTTTTTTCTGTAGGGTTTTCTCCGTTGTTGAATTGTACCCTATAGTCATTTAAAATCCGGATTAAAAGTTTGTTGTCAAATAATTCTTCGAGTCCGTCATTGTCTACTTCTTGAAATATAAATTCAGCTACAGTAAGGTTATCGTCCCATGCGAGTGTACCAAATTCAATCAGAGACCTGATAACAGCCTGTTCATTTAACTCATCCTTGAAAAACAATGCAAGTCCATCTTGTTCATTTTCCTGATCTGATGATACTTGTTCAGGTTGATTTTGCTCACGCTGGATTTTCTTTTCTTCCTTTTCCTGTTTGTCCCTGTTGAATTTATTCACCAGTGCAGTCATACCTTGTTCATCCACTTTTAACATGGATGAACACCGCTTGATATAATCCTGCTGTCTGGTAAAATCTTCTGTTCGGTTCAGCTTGGAAATTGATTCCGCTATTTGATTCACAACTGCAGCTTTTCGGGAGCTGTCTGAGCCTGCATCTTTTAAGGCAACCTCCAGTTGAAATAAGATAAAATCCTGTTTATTTGTTTGTACAAAATCCCTGAAAGCCTCGGCACCTACTTTTTTAACATAGCTGTCTGGATCTTCTTTGTCGGGAACAAGAACAAGCTGCACATTAAGGCCCTCTTCTATGGCTAGATCAAGACCTCTAAGTGCTGCTTTTATGCCGGCTGCATCACCATCGTAAATGATGGTCAGATTATTGGTGTATTTCCTGATTAGCCGGAGTTGATCTACCGTTAGTGAAGTACCTCCTGACGCAACTACATTGTCTATACCAGCCTGGTGCATGGCGGTGACATCAGTATAGCCCTCAACAAGGAAACATTCATCAAGCCTGTCTATGGTTTGCCTGGCAAAATACGATCCATACAGGATTTTACTTTTGACATACAATTCATTCTCAGGTGTGTTGATGTATTTGGGCCCACGATCACTGCTACCAATTACCCTTGCCCCAAATCCAATTACTTTTCCACTCTGGTTATGAATCGGAAAAATAATTCTGCCTCTGTAGTTGTCAACTAACTGACCATCTCGCTCGATACAGAGTCCGCTTTTTTTGAGTATATCCGGACTGTACTGATTTTTTATAGCCTCCCTGGCAAATGCATCGCGTTGGTTCAGGCAGTAGCCTATTTGAAATTTCCTGATAGTTTCGTCATTAAACCCTCTTTCCCTCAGGTAGGATAAGGCATTTACAATTCCCTCATCATTTTCGAGGAGCTGCGTCTGGAAATACTTTACAGCAAACTGATTGACAATGTGTAGGCTGTCTGCCAGCTGCTGTTGCTCTTTGTATTCGGGGCTGGTTTCAGTTTCTTCGATCTCTACATTATACCGCTGTGCCAGCCATTTCAGGGCTTCTACATAAGTATATTTTTCGTGCTCCATGACAAAGCCTATCGCATTGCCACTCTTGCCACATCCAAAACATTTGTAGATTTCCTTTGAAGGAGAAACAGAAAAAGAGGGCGTCTTTTCGTGGTGAAACGGACAGTTTCCAATGAAATTAGTACCCCTTCTTTTGAGTTTAACAAAGGAACCTACGATATCAATGATATCGATTCTGTTCTGTATTTCCTGTATGGTTTGCTGGGATATCAATTACTGCCTGTTAGGCAGGTGAAATTAATAAAAGAATACCTCATCCACAAAAACCCAACCTTTTTCTCCTTTTCCCCGATGCCAGCCTGGAAGTTTCTGAATATTTACTGCCTCAATTTCGATGTATCGGTAATTACCTGGAGTGATTGAAACTGTATAGGGGATTACCGCATTTGATCTGTTTTCTTCAGGCATTTCTGGCTTTAGTTTACCCACAACCTGCATCTTAGCAGCATTGTCTCCTGCTTTAATGATAATCTGGGTAGGTGGGAATATATATGATCCGATATTGTCTGCCAGGCTTAATACAACCTGAGAAATTGTTTTGGGGTTACTGATATAAAATCCTGCCTTAAAGGGTAAATCCTTAAAACCAAGCCAGTTCATACCAAAATTACCTGCTTCTCCTTTAATTTCATCTGTTAAGGCTTTGGCACCCAATTTTCTGTATTTTGGATCAGGTTCGTTGATTAATTTGACTGAATCAGTTTTGATACCCTTCATAAAAAAGGTTTGTTCAGATACATTGCTGCTGATCCAACCTGAAGCTGTTGCTACAGACCTTATTCTCAGCAAACCTTTCATGGGGATGGCTGCTTCAAAAATTGATCCTGCAGCAGTATCAGGTACTGATCCGTCTATAGTATACCTTATTTTAACACCTGGAAGCGGGTGTTTCAGGAAAATTAATTCTCCTTGTTCAAGTATAGCTTTATCACGGTTGGCAGGATATGGTGGTGTAAGTTTTAGCAACTCGTTTTTATCAGGAATATAACCCATGTCCCATTTGATACCTGGAAATTGTGAAGTCAGGCTGGATATATCTTTTTCAGTAACCTGCGTATTCCATAAAAACACTCTTTTAAGCGATGGCATTAGAGCGAGTGCATTCAGTGCATCCATCTTAATTGGTGTACTGGCCAGTGATATTTGTTCAAGTTGTTTGCAAGCAGTAAGTGAATTTAGGTTTTTACCGGTAATGGATGTGCCATTCAGGTTCAATTTTTCCAGGTTTGGGAATTGCGAAAGCGATTTAAGCAATTCATCATCTGCAGGCATACCAGAAAGGTTTACTTCAACAACCTGTTCTTTGATTGATGAACAGGCTTTCAGCATTTCAGGATTAAATTGTTCCTTCAGAAAAAACTTCACACTCAAGGCGGGTGATTGATAGGCAAGAGGAAGAATCCTTCTGAATGGTGTATTTAAAGAGGCAATTGTGGAGGCTGATGCCGCTGAAAACGTATAGTTTTTGTCTGATTTTGGCTTTTTGCTTGCCTGTGCTACCTGGTAAACCAATGCTTTCAATGTGTCAGTCTCTTTTAGTTCACCTACACGCGTATTTGCTGTAGCCCCGGATTTAATCCATTCTCTGAACAACAGGATCTCCGTTGCAGACAGTTGTGCCTTGCCCTTGGGAGGCATGTGTTTTTTGTCTTCTGGATCCAGTGCCAGCCGTTCTGTTAGCAGGCTGATGTCCGGATCTCCTGAAACCCAGCTGGCACCAGTTTTTCCACCTTTAGCGAGAGATGCAAAACTGGCCATATTGAGGCCACCCTTCATTTTTTGATCGTTATGACATGAAGCACATTTGGCAGCAATAATGGGTTCAATGGCACCTTCAAAAACATGGGTTGAATCTGTTATTTCCGGGAAACTCCCAGTTGCTGTTTCTGCAATGTTTAAACTGAAAAAATCTTCGCCATGAGTTAGACTTCCTCCAAGGTGGCTGCCGGCAAGCATGATACCCGCTGTTGAAATTAGGGCTAATTGGCCTGCTACTTTATGAGCAAGGATCCATTGATTGGCATAAAGCAGGAAATGTGTTACCAGTGCCAAAGAAACACCAAGCCATTTGTGCCATTGCAATGTGTCTTTTGCATACTC
>JBDLUZ010000024.1:0-14893 GCA_039805045.1 Bacteroidota bacterium
ACTGAGAAATGAAACCAATAACCTGCTTTATGTCAAACTCTACGATAAACACAGGCAGCGCAGGGCAGACAGCAGCACAAAAGTTTGGGTTGATTTTGACATTGCCAGTTCAATCAGTGAAAAAGACGGCAGGTTTTTCCTGAGACCGGTATTGCGTCCTTTCTGTAATGATAATTTCGGTGAAGTGGAAGGTAAAGTTCTCCCGCTGGAAGCCAAAGCTGTTGTGCGCATAACTGATGGAGCAGGCTTTAACGGTGTGGCACTGCCAGACAGAAAAGGAGAATTTAAACTCCGCGGACTCGAAACAGGTACTTACACTGTAACTGTTGAGGGCATTGCACCGTACCTGAAAGAAACAATCACAAATGTGTCTGTTACGAAAGGAAAAGAAACAGAACTGAAAACAATTACCCTGAAAAAATAAGTTGGTTTTGAAAGTTAAAGTAGGCCGTCTTCGTGACGGCCTTTTTTTTGCTTTCTATTGTTGCCCGCGAATTGTAGTTCCTGTCTTCCTGCCATTGTGCACACCATTTTCAATCACAGGCTTACCATTCACCCAAACATGAAACTGGTGTGGTGCTTCAAAGACGGAATTGTCTTGAATTGTATTTTCATCAAAAATCAGGATGTCTGCAAATTTTCCTTCCATCAACAGACCCCTGTCTCGTAAGTTAAATTTGGCAGCAGGCAGGGAGGTCATCCTGCGGATTGCCTCTTCCAACCTGATAACCTGCTGATCCCTGACATACCTGGCAAGCACGCGCGCATTGGTACCATAACCTCTTGGGTGCGGACGACCTTTACCATTGCTCACACCGGCATCGGCTGCAGGCATATTGAAAGGATATTGCATGAAGTACACCAGATCCTTTTCACTCATGGTATGATAGATCATCTGGGCATTGGCCTTATCCAGCATATCAAGGATGAGGTTTGCTTCATTGATAAAATTGCTTTTGCGGCCAAGCATGCGGTTCACAGCTGTAATGCTTTTGCCATTATAGGATGTATCCGGCGCAAAAGAGGCCACTACGGCATAACTGTAATCCTTTTGTTTGTCGCGCTGCTGAGATTCTTTCATACCCACAAGTATTTGCTGCCTTATAACTGGATCCTTCATCCTGACCCGCAGTGAATCCAGCCCGCCCTCCAGGGCCCAGTCTGGCAAACGCACAGCCAGGTTCGTACTGCTGGCAGTATAAGGATATTGGTCGATGGTAACATCCAGTCCCGCTTTTCTCGCCGCTTCCACCATACCCAGCGTTTCTGAGGAACGCCCCCAGTTGTTCTTACCGGTTACTTTGAAATGGGAGATTTGCACAGGAATACCTGCCTGCCGGCCAATAGTGAGGGATTCCTCTATGGCTTCGTTGACTTTCGTGCCTTCATAGCGCATGTGGGTGGCATAAACACCTCCATGAACTGCAGCAACACGGGCCAGGTTCACAATCTCTTCTGTAGGTGCATACATACCAGGGAGGTAAATCAGTCCGGTTGACAAACCCACAGCCCCGTCCTGCATGGCTTTCAGCGTCAATGCTTCCATCCGTTTCATTTCTTCCGGTGTGGCATGTCTGTTATCGAGACCCATACCCAAACGGCGGATGGTATTGTGACCCGCCAGGCTGGCCACATTTATAGAGGTTCCGGTGCTGTCAATCTTGCGCAGGAACTCACCGATATCATCTGCTCCACTGCCACAATTGCCAGTAACAACAGTGGTAACACCATCATAGATATAATTGTCAGCCGTTGGACGCTCAAAAATGCTCCCCTCGATATGTCCGTGTACATCAATGAAACCCGGTGCCACAATCTTATTGCCTGCATCAACCGTCTTAACACCTGGGTACCTGGCAGCCAGTCCCTGCCGCACAGCTACAATCCTGTTGCCACTGATCGCAATATCAGCTTTAAACCAGCTATTGCCAGTTCCGTCTATAATCCTGCCATTGGTAATGATCTGATCTGGTTGCTGCGCCTTTGCTGAGAAACCAAAGAAGAAAAAACAAAAATAGAGTGCTGCTGATGCTAGGAGAGAACTACGTTTAATCATGGCTATATCAGGGTTAAAGTTTATCTGAATAAATATACCGATGAATACCGGAATAGTATCGTTTAACAACTGTTTGCTTTCTCTGTAAATTTAAAGACCTTTGAACCATGCCGATCCGGATTTTTGTAACAGGTGGAACTTTTGACAAGGAATACAATGAACTCAATGGAGAATTGTATTTCAAGGATACCCATCTGCATGAAATGCTCAGGTTAGGTCGTTCCAAACTGGAGCTGGAAATTACCACATTGATGATGATGGATAGTTTGGATATGAATGAACAAGACCGGCAAACCATTGCCAAAGCCTGTATGGATGTATCCGAAAAGAAAATCCTGATTACACATGGCACAGATACCATGCCGGAAACTGCTGCATTACTTGCAGGACTGATTAAAGATAAAACCATTGTGCTTACAGGTGCTATGGTACCTTATAAGTTTGGCAGTTCAGATGGACTGTTCAACCTCGGCAGTGCACTAGCTTTTGTGCAGACCCTTCCACCAGGAGTATATGTGGCCATGAACGGGAAAATTTTTGAGGCAGAAAATGTGCGTAAGAATAAAGCAAAAGGAGAGTTTGAATCAATTCACCAACAAACAAAATGATACAATGAAAAAGTCAATTTTATTTCTGCTTTTTACCGGTTCCATTTTTTTTACAACTGCACAATCCAAAGATGACAAGGCAGTAGCTGATGCAGCAGGTTATCTTGTGAAAGCGCTGGAAAGCGGCATCCGCGCTGATCTTGAAAGCATTGCATCTGATCAGCTGAGTTACGGACATTCAAATGGATTGATCGAAGACAAGGCTGCATTTGTAGAAGCCATTGCCAGTGGTAAATCCGATTTTGTTAAGATTGATATCACCAACCAGAAGATTGCCGTGAGTGGCAAAACAGCGATTGTAAGACATCGGCTTGATGCGGTTACCAATAACAGTGGCACACCCGGCGAAATACACCTCAACATCTTGCTGGTGTTCCGCAACGAAAAAGGCAACTGGAAACTCTACGCCAGGCAAGCAGCAAGGGTGATTTGATTATACAGCTAGGCTGGAGGGATGAGCTTGCCAACCGAAGGTTGGGGATGAGGCAAGAGGCAGAAGGCACGAGTTAGAAGACAGAGGGACAAGGGATGAGGAATGAGGCATAAAGGCACGAGGGATGAGCTTGCCAACCGAAGGTTGGGCACGAGGGGTTTCTGGCTTTAAAAATAAGAAAGTCAATTAAACAAAACAGGGAGTTCGATTAGGTTTTACCCTTCGACTCCCTGTTTTTATTAACATTTGTGCCTTGTGTCTTGCGCCTCGTCACCTGTCACTTTTCACCCGTCACTTTTCCCTCATCCCTTGTCCCTTCTGTCTTCTACCTCGTGCCTTGTGCCTCGTCACCTGTCACTTTTCACCCGTCACTTTTCCCTCATCCCTTGTCCCTCTGTCTTCTAACTCGTGCCTTGTGCCTCGTCACCTGTCACTTTTCACCTGTCACTTTTCCCTCATCCCTTTTCCCTTCTGTCTTCTACCTCGTGCCTGGCTGTTTAACCTATTTCCTCTCCAACAACTTGAAGAACTGATCAAGCTGCGGCAGAATCACGATACGGGTACGGCGGTTTTGAGAACGACCCGCTTCAGTTGAATTATCAGCTATAGGCTGGTATTCAGAACGGCCTGCTGCAACCATTTTAGCTGGCTCCATGCCATACTGTGACTGGAACATCCTAACTATAGTTGTTGCACGCTTCACGCTTAGGTCCCAGTTGTCCTGCAGATCCTTGTTTCCTTTAAGCGCCACATTGTCTGTATGTCCCTCAACCATGAATTCAATATCCGGCTGGTTTTTCAAAACAAGTGCAACCTTGCCAAGTACTGTTTTGGCTTGCTCACTTAAATCGAAGCTGCCGGTTTTGAAAAGAACCTTATCAGAAATATCCACGTAAACTACGCCTTTGTCAACCTTGATGTTTACATCCTGATCATTCAGGTCGCCGATTGCACCTTTCAGGTTCATTACCAATGCCATATTCAAGGAGTCCTTGCGGGCAGCAGCCTGCTGGATAGACTGGATATAGGCATCCTTAGAACCAATATTATCCAAAGACTTCTTGATACTTTCTGCCTGTGAAGAAGAGATCACAGATAAATCTTCCAGTTGTTTCAGTGCAACATTGTTATTTTTCTTCAGCAAATCAACCTGCTCTTTGAGAGAACCAATCTGTGCTTCGCGCTGTGCATCGGCAATAGCGCGCTGACGCTCAAGTTCAGACTTCTCATCACGACAAGCCTTTGTTTCTTTCTGGGAAGCAACAAGCTGTTCATTCAAACCCGCATACTTATCAGTCAATGCCTGAAATTTTTTGGTACTGACGCAAGAGAAGAGCGTAATTGTAAGCAAAAGTGGAAAAACAAATAATTTTCTTTTCATCGTTATTAATCGTTTAATAGTTGTTGACTACAAATATAAAATGTCAAATCGAAAACATTTTGATTAATATTTGTTCAACAAAAATGATTTGAAACAAATTTTTCTTTAATTTGAAGTGATTTTTGCACCGGTTGCTTGCCGGAATTTCTTGTTTGTTTTCTCATGTCTACCCTGCTATTTGTCTAAATAGCAGGGTTTTTTGTTGTTTTCAGCATAAAAAGCTGTTTAAAAGACTAATATTTTTAGTGCAAATAATGCTAAATTTATTAGTTAGTCATTTTAAATCCCCTTACCTTTATCTCCTTAAAATTTAATTACCATGTCAAATAATGAAAAACTTAAAGCCCTGAAGCTTACACTGGATAAAATTGAAAAAGATTTTGGCAAAGGCAGTGTAATGATGATGAATGAAAAGGGTGAAGCGCAAATTGAAGTTGTTTCAACGGGGTCGATTGGTCTGGACGTTGCTTTGGGAATTGGTGGACTTCCGAAAGGCAGGGTAATTGAAATATACGGCCCGGAAAGTTCTGGTAAAACAACCGTTGCAATCCATGTAATTGCTGAAGCACAGAAAAAAGGCGGCATGTGTGCAATTATTGACGCTGAACATGCTTTTGACAGCGCCTATGCCAGAAAATTGGGTGTAGACGTTGATAACTTATTGATTTCCCAACCTGATTATGGCGAACAGGGGTTGGAAATAGCAGACAGGTTGATACTTTCAGGTGCTTTGGATGTAGTGGTTATCGATTCGGTGGCTGCACTGGTTCCCAAAGGGGAATTGGAAGGTGAGATGGGTGACAGTAAAATGGGTCTGCAGGCGCGTCTGATGAGTCAGGCACTGAGAAAGCTAACGGCAACAATCAGTAAAACAAATACAATCTGCATTTTCATCAACCAGCTGCGTGAAAAAATCGGTGTCATGTTCGGTAATCCCGAAACCACAACGGGTGGAAATGCACTTAAATTTTATGCCTCTGTAAGGCTTGACATCAGAAGATCAGCACAAATCAAAGATGGTGATGAAGCAATTGGTAACAGGGTTAAGGTAAAAGTGGTGAAAAATAAGGTTGCACCACCATTCAGGTCAGCAGAATTCGATATCATCTTTGGCGAAGGAATATCCAAAACTGGCGAGATCATAGATATGGGTGTAGAACTGGGAATCATTCAGAAAAGTGGCAGTTGGTACAGTTACAATGGAGACAAACTGGGTCAAGGTAGGGATGGCGTCAGACAACTGATGACAGATAATCCTGAAATGGCAAACGAAATTGAGTTAAAAATCAGAGAAAAAATCAAAGAGATGCAGGCGGCTTAATGCAGTTGCTGCCTTGTTTGGAAACCGTGTCCCGCTCATGCAGGATGCGGTTTTTTATTTACTTTCACCAGGAACAATAATAACATGGAAAGGAAGAGATTACTGGACGCAAGAAAATGCATAGCCCTCGTTGCACACGATAACAAAAAGAAAGAACTGATTGAATGGGCCGTTTACAACAAAACAGCACTGGCAAGACATGAACTTGTTGCAACAGGAACAACAGGAAGATTATTGGAAGAATCCCTTGATCGTTCCATCAAAAAATTATTAAGCGGTCCACTTGGCGGTGACCAGCAAATTGGCGCGCTGATTGCAGAAGGTAAGGTTGATGTACTGATTTTTTTCTGGGATCCGATGGAAGCACAGCCACACGACCCAGATATCAAAGCACTACTCAGACTGGCTGTAACCTGGAATATCCCCTTTGCATGCGACAGGGCTACGGCCGATTTCATGCTTACATCACCCCTGATGCATGCCAATTACACCTGTATCATTCCAGATTATTCTACATATATCAAAAGAGAGGCCATCAAATAAATATCATGAAAAAAATATTATCTCTTTGTCTCATCGCTGCAATTCACCTTACC
This sequence comes from Bacteroidota bacterium, assembly GCA_039805045.1. GTDB lineage: Bacteria > Bacteroidota > Bacteroidia > Chitinophagales > Chitinophagaceae > Pollutibacter. Next base: position 6,396 of record JBDLUZ010000024.1, read on the forward strand.
AGCATCCATGCACAGGATACCATCAGCAAAGCTGATGTGGCGGCGGCTGCGAAATTGATTGCATTGCAATACTCAGCAAAGGAAGTAGAAATGATGTTGCCTGATTTACGAGACAATATGCACGATTATGAACTGATGCAACGCTATCCCCTGCGCAATAACGTTCAGGTAAGCATGGTTCAACAACTTGTTACGGATCAGCTTGTGCAAAAGCAAATCAAATGGCGCTATGATAAATCTATCAGACTTCCAGAAAATAGAGAAGATCTCGCATTTTATGCTATCAACCAGTTGGCATCACTTTTACGCAACCATTCCATAAGTTCGGTTGAGCTTACACGCTTCTTCCTGGAGAGGATTAAAAAATACAGCGATACCCTGCAGTGTGTTGTGAGTGTGACTGAAACAATAGCCATGGAACAGGCAGCACAGGCAGACCTTGAGCTGTCAAAAGGAATCGACAGGGGTCCGCTTCATGGCATTCCTTACGGACTAAAAGACCTTTTTGCTGTAAAAGGAACAAAAACAACCTGGGGTGCTGAGCCTTATAAAAACCAAACCATTGATGAAGACGCTTATGTGTATACAAAACTGAAAAATGCCGGCGCTGTGCTGTTAGCCAAGTTTACATTGGGTGCATTGGCTATGGGCGACTACTGGTTTGGCGGCAGAACAAAGAATCCATGGAACCTTGATAGGGGATCAAGTGGTTCTTCTGCAGGATCTGCAGCAGCAACTGTAGCAGGACTCGTACCATTTGCCATAGGAACAGAAACACATGGTTCTATCATTTCACCCAGTCATACCTGTGGTGCAACTGGCCTTCGACCTACCTTTGGCAGCATCAGCAGGTCGGGCGCCATGACCCTGAGCTGGAGCCTCGATAAAGTTGGTCCAATTTGCCGGAATACAACAGATGCAGCCACAGTTTTCGCATTTCTGCATGGAACTGACGGAAAAGATGCATCCGCTGCAAATCCAGCTTTTAACCTAAACCTGAATGCAGATATCCGCAAACTTAAAATCGGTTATGCAGCAAACCACTTCGAAAAGCTGGATACAGCAGGCCAGGAATGGGGTGTAATCAAAGCTCTGAAAGAAGCAGGTATCAACCCCGAGCCGATGCACCTGCCTGATACAGAAGTCTATAAATTTGATATCATCGGCATGGTAGTTGGTGCAGAGTCTGCAGCAGCATTTGATGAATTCACCAGAACTGGTTTAGATGATGCCATGACAAGACAAACCCGAAACGACTGGCCAAACTATTTCAGGGTATCCCGAACAATCCCAGCTGTTGAATACATCAATGCCAACAGACACAGAACAATCCTGATGGAGGCGTTTAACAGTGCCATGAAAGATTATGATGTAGTCATTACACCAACCTATGGAGGTAGACAGCTTGCCATAACCAACTTAACAGGACATCCTGCACTCTGTATGCCAATCGGACTGAATAAACAGGGATTACCTAACAGCATTACGATGCTGGCAAACCTTTATCAGGAAGAAGTACTTGTTACGGCAGGAAAATTTTACCAGGATATTACAGGTCATGACGACAAACATCCGCCTTTGTTCCGGTAAAAATTGACCTAATTTTGCTGCATGTCCTTTCAACTACATGCACCCTATCAACCGGCCGGTGATCAGCCCGAAGCTATCAGGCAACTGGTAGAAGGCATTAACAATGGAGAACAGTTCCAAACCTTATTGGGTGTTACAGGTTCAGGAAAGACGTTTACCATGGCAAATGTCATCCAGCAGGTGCAGAGACCAACGCTGGTATTAACCCACAACAAAACCCTTGTTGCACAACTTTACGGTGAATTCAAACAGTTTTTTCCAGAAAACGCAGTAGGTTACTTCGTATCCTATTACGATTATTACCAGCCGGAAGCTTACATGCCGGTGAGTGATACTTATATAGAAAAAGACCTCGCCATCAACGAAGAACTGGATAAACTCCGGTTGCAGGCAACATCAGAATTGTTAAGTGGGCGAAGAGACATCATTGTAGTAGCATCCGTCAGCTGCATTTATGGTATGGGTAATCCCAGTGAATTCGAAAATGGCATTGTCCGCATCCACAAAGGCCAGGTGATCAGCAGACAGGGTTTTTTACATGCATTGGTTAACTCACTGTACCAAAGAACACAGATAGATTTCAAAAGAGGAACCTTCAGGGTTAAAGGAGACACCATAGACATCAACCTTCCCTATGTTGATTTCGGTTACAGGATTACATTCTTCGGCGATGAAATTGAATCCATCGACACCCTGGAAATTACCAGTGGAAAACGTATTGCAGCAGTTGACAATGCAGCCATTTTTCCAGCCAACCTTTACCTCGCACCAAAAGAAATCATCAACCAGGTCATCTCTGAGATTATAGATGAAATGACTAAACAGGTCCAGTATTTCAAAGACTCCGGAAAATTTATCGAAGCACAAAGAATCAGTGAACGTGTGAACTTCGATATAGAAATGATTAAGGAACTGGGCTATTGTAACGGCATTGAAAACTACTCGAGGTTCTTCGACAGAAGACAACCAGGTGCACGCCCATTTTGCCTGCTCGACTATTTCCCAGACGACTTCCTCTGTGTTATCGATGAAAGCCACCAGACCATACCTCAGGTGAGTGGCATGTATGGAGGAGACAGAAGTAGAAAAATGGTGCTTGTGGATTACGGATTCAGACTCCCAGCTGCACTGGATAACCGTCCGCTCAACTTCAATGAATTTGAACAGATGATCGGACAGGTTGTGTTCGTTTCAGCCACTCCGGGCGATTACGAATTGCAAAAATCTGAAGGAGTTGTAGTGGAACAGGTAGTTCGTCCTACAGGCCTGCTTGACCCACCTATAGAAGTTAGGCCAAGCATCAATCAGGTTGATGACCTGCTGGAAGAAATTGACAAAACAGTGAAAAAAGGTGACCGCGTTTTGGTTACTACACTAACCAAACGGATGGCTGAAGAAATGGACAAATACCTACAGCGGATTCACATCAAATCCAAATACATTCACAGCGAAGTGGATACACTTGATAGGGTTGAAATACTCAGACAGCTTCGTTTGGGAGAAATTGACGTACTGGTTGGCGTAAATCTGTTGAGAGAAGGGTTGGACTTACCTGAAGTATCCCTTGTTGCAATCCTGGATGCAGACAAAGAAGGATACCTTAGAAACGAAAAATCCCTCACGCAAACTGCAGGCCGAGCAGCACGAAATGTTGATGGCAGGGTAATCTTCTATGCTGATAAGGTAACCGGCAGCATGCAAAAAACCATGGATGAAACAGACAGACGCAGAGCCAAACAAATAGCTTACAACCTGGAACATGACATTACACCTCGTACGGTTACCAAAAGTAAAGAACAGGTATTTGCTCAGACTGCCGTTCTGGATATCAAGGGTTATGACGAAAACAATTCCCTGGCTGCTGTGGCTGAACTCACTGAAAGTGCACGCGTGGCTGAAGATCAATCTGCCTACACCACTATCCCTCAAATGGAAAAACACATCGCCAAACTGAAAAAGACAATGGAAAAAGCAGCAAAAGACCTCGATTTCATGGAAGCTGCAAGACTGAGAGACCTTATGTTTGAAGCAAAGGGACAACTGGAAAAAATGAAGTAGCCGGATTAGTCTAAATTCCGTTCGCCATTTGTCATGAATTGGCTAAATTCACAATTCAATAACCGAATGCCATGCGCCTGAATTTTCAAATTTTTCTTGCTGCCTCTCTGCTGTTCTCGCTGAACACCCATGCACAAAAAGTTAAACCAAGACTCAAAGACCTTCCACTGGAAAACATGGAAGCTTTCAGCCAACCTGCATCCAACTGGCAGATAATTGGCGATGTGCAAGGAAGTTTTAGTGATACATCACTGAACACAGCTAAGGGCACAGGCATACTTTACAACGCATACAGCAGGGCAATTCAGTTTAAACCCGGGCATCAGTTGTTTACTAAAATGGAGCATGGAGATATCATCCTCGAATTTGATTTCATGATTCCCAAAGGCTCAAATTCAGGTATTTACCTCCAATCTCGTTATGAAGTGCAAATCAACGATAGCTGGGGCGTAAAACTTCCCAAACATGGAGACATGGGTGGCATCTATGAAAGGTGGAAAGATGGAAAAGGATACGAGGGAAAAGCACCTTTGAAAAATGCAGCCTTTGCGCCGGGATTATGGCAACACATGGAAATATCTTTTCAGGCACCCCGCTTTGATGCAGCCGGCAATAAAACCCAGGCAGCAAAATTCATTTATGTAAAAGTCAATGGTATCACTATGCATGAAAACATCATCGTGAGCGGTCCAACCCGTGCTGCTGCATTTGATGATGAAAAAACATATGGTCCACTGATGATTCAAGGAGATCACGGTCCGATTGCGATACGTAACTTCAAATATGCCCCTCAGGATGAGCTGAAAGTTGTAGCAAAAGATATAACGTACAAATATTTCGAAAAAACAGCAAAGACCCCTGAAGAAGCTGCAGCTACAAAGCCAACCAGTCAGGGTAAAGTAAGTTCAATTGATGCAAGGCTTGCACCTGCCAGGGACCTTTATTTTATTCAGTTTGAAGGTAAAATCAATATACCTGTCAAAGATCAGTACACCTTCTCCATGCATTTTTCAGGGGACGGAAGCTTGGAAATAGATGGAAAGACAGTCATTGCAAAGGGCTGGACCCACATGGGTGGATTTCCAATTGATGGCAGCACTGTGCTTGAAGCAGGTGACCATACATTTAAACTTTGGGTAAACAAGGATATAAACTGGTCAAGAAGTGGATTGTCTCTCTACATTGAAAAGCCCAACAGCAGGGCTGTTGCACTCCATGCACCAGCCTCAATGCCCGAAAGAGCTCCGGAACCATTGATAGCAGTGAAGGCACAGGGCAATGCAGAAATTATCCGTTCCTTCATGAACCACCAGGGTAAAAAACTTACACATGTTGTTTCCATTGGAGACCCTGCTCAGGTTCATTATGCATACGACCTCATGCAAGGTGCCTTGCTACAGGTATGGAGAGGAGATTTCCTGAACACCACAGATATGTGGCATGAAAGAGGTGAGCCGCAAACAGCAACAGCACTTGGTGCTCCGATTCTGCTTGCAGGTAATGCACCGGTTTATGACAAAGCACTCAAAAAGGATTCTATCCCGGATTACCAGTATAAAGGATATACCCTGAATGCAAGCGGACAACCCTCATTCAGCTATCAATACAAAAACCTGAAAATTACTGATATGCCTGCACCTGCAGAACAGGGTCGTGGCTTGAAACGCACACTGGCAATTTCTGGTGAAGGCAAGGAAAAGATGATGTTCAGGATTGCGCAAGGAAAAAATATCACTCCAATTGGTGACGGCTTATACAACATCGGTAATGGTGCTTACTTTGTGCAAATAAGTCCGGCACTTTTCCCGAGGATTGAAACATACCTGGATCAGCAGGTCCTCCTGCTGCCGGGCAATGAAACCATTCAGTACAGCATCATCTGGTAATTGCATAACAAATTAATTGTAATTAACTTTGCTGCAATGCGGCCTGATTTTCCTTTCAAGTTATTCAATGACAAGGGTGATACCTATTGGTGTCTCATGCAGTCTCTTGCAGAATATGCCGGCGTAATTTGATTATATGCGGCTAAATAGCCATTTCAATCAAATTTTTAACGCCAAATGATCAGAAAATGCATCCATCACTGGAACAATTCCTGGAGAAAATACACCAGCGTTCCCAAAATTATATCGGCTACCCTGTAGCAAAAGACTACGACTACAAAGAACTATATCCCTTTCTTGATTACAGCATCAACAATGTTGGTGATCCCTTCGTTGAATCCAACGACATGCAATGTAAATCACTGGAAAGGGAAGTGGTTGCATTTTATGCAGACTTTTTCAATGCACCACCGGATAATCATTGGGGTTATGTAACCAATGGTGGATCAGAAGGTAATCTTTACGGATTGTACCTTGCACGGGAACTTTACCCCAATGGTGTTGTATATTATTCAGAATCTACCCATTACAGTGTTCAAAAGAACCTGCATTTGTTGAATATGGACAGCATCGTAATCAGATCCCAAAACAATGGGGAAATGGATTACAATGATCTGGCTGAAATGATACAATTGAACAGACAGCGGTCTGTCATCATCATGGCCAATATTGGTACAACCATGACTGAAGCCAAAGACAGTGTACCCAAAATCAGGGAAATACTTTCAAAATTCGCTATCAAAAGCTCATACATTCATTGTGATGCTGCACTTGCAGGTTCCTATCTGCCATTGCTTGGCTCCAACGACTTCGATTTTAAACATGGGGCAGACAGCATTGCCATAAGCGGACATAAATTTTTTGGTTCGCCTATAACAAATGGTGTGGTGCTTGTAAAAAAATCATACAAAGACAGAATCGGTCGGTCCATTAATTACATCGGCACGCTTGATACCACCATCACTGGCTCAAGAAGTGGATTCAACGCTCTTATTCTCTGGTATGCTATTGTAAAATGGGGAAAGGAAGGCATGCTGAAAAGGGCCATGACAAGTCTTGAAAACGCAGCACACCTCCGGGTTCAACTCAACAGCATTGGAATCAAAGCGTGGAGCAATCCAAATGCATTTACAGTGGTAATGCCAAAACCAACAGAAGCCATCTGTAAAAAATGGCAGCTGGCAACAGACAATGATATCGCACATGTGATCTGCATGCCGGGTGTTACAAGAGAAATGCTGGATAAATTCGTGGAAGACATGAAAACTTCAATGGTACATTGATGTGTTGCAAAGCTTTTCAGTCAATGTGCTTTTTTTATTTACCTTTAAATACACAAAAAAGAAGCATTCCATGTGCCTGAAAAAGTCCTGCGTTTTCGCCCTGCTCTCCCTGATCTCACTGACCTCCGTTGCACAAAAAAATTCAGTGCAGTCTGAGAAAGACTACTATTCACTTAAAACAATAGCTATCCCGGAAGAGGTGAAGCTGGAAGTGGGCGGATTAGCTGTTTTGCCTGATGGCAGGATTGCTGCTTCCACCAGAAGGGGTGAAATCTGGATTATCCAGAATGCTTATGGCTCAGGGCAACCTCATTTCTCAAAATTTGCATCAGGGCTGCATGAGGTACTCGGACTTGCTTACAGAGATGGAGCTTTCTATTGTACCCAACGTGGTGAGCTCACAAAAATTGAAGACCGTGATGGAGATGGTAAAGCGGATAGCTACACACCTGTATCACTTTTTCAGCTGAGCGGCAACTACCATGAATATGCATACGGTCCGGTCTTTGATAAAAACGGGGACATGCTGGTAACCCTTAACGTAGCCTGGGTTGGATACGGTGATGGTCTCGGAAAATGGCATGGCTGGCTGCTGAAGATAAAGCCCGATGGCACTCAGGAACCCATTGCAACGGGTCTGCGTTCACCTGCAGGTTTCAACATTAACAGCCAAGGAGATATATTCTATGCTGAAAACCAGGGAGACTGGGTGGGAAGCGGCAGGGTAACCCACCTCGAAAAAGGTGATTTTGCCGGTAATGCAGGTGGATTGAACTGGACCAAAGAACCGGAATCACCGTTGAAGCTGACCAAAGATGACCTTAAAGTTGTAGACAATGGACAACCCATGCATGAAGCTGCAAAAATCATCAAAGAACTGAAGCTTCCTGCAGTTTGGTTTCCACACACGCTCATGGGTATTTCAACTTCTGATATCCTGGAAGACAATACCAATGGCACCTTCGGACCGTTTGCAGGTCAGTATTTTGTTGCAGACCAGGGACACTCCAAAATCATGCGCATGTCGCTTGAAAAGGTTAATGGAAAATACCAGGGTGCCTGCTATCCATTCTACGAAGGTTTTGCCTCAGGGTTACTACGCCTGCGCTGGGGACTCGACGGTTCCATGTTTGCCGGCATGACAAGCAGGGGATGGGCAAGTACCGGTAAAGAAAATTATGCATTGCAAAGACTGACATGGAATGGTGAAACAGCTTTCGAGATGAAAGATATTCATGCGTTACCAGATGGACTGGAAATTGAGTTCACACTTCCTGTAGATGCAAAAGTGCTCAGAAACCCCATGAACTACAATATCAACAGCTTCACGTATAAGTACCACCACCAGTATGGCAGTCCGATTATCAACAACCAAAACAGAAAAATAAAAGGTATTGTGCCATCAGCGGATGGTAAAAAAGTTAAGTTGGTATTAGACAGCCTGATTGCAGGCTATATAAAAGCTTTGTTGCATGATTTCGCATTTTATACGATGAACAACATTCCTGATGGGCGACCCACTGAACTGAAACCTGCTGATCTGGTTAAATCCGGACATGCTGCCATGTCTCATGACATGCATATGAATGCACCTGTAAAATCTGTAAACACTCCTGTAACTGCAAAACGTAAGTTAAGCATGCCCGCAGATTGGGGTCAGCCTGATGTAACCATTAAGCTG
>JBDLUZ010000025.1:0-14208 GCA_039805045.1 Bacteroidota bacterium
TTCTGCAGATAGGCCTGCTATGGTGGGTTTCACAACTTTGTCGATAACCTTCTGTCTGAAATCACCGGTATAAAAAGGAACAGGACTGATTGCACCCATACCACCGGTATTGGGACCTGTATCACCCTCGCCGATTCTCTTATAATCCTTGGCTTCTGGGAGCAGAACATAAGAACTGCCATCCGTAAGCGCAAACGCACTCATTTCGATACCATCCAAAAACTCTTCTACAACCACTTTTTCACTGGCTGAACCGAATCTTGCTTGCAATAGCATCTCTTCGAATGTAACCAAGGCCTCCTCATGCGTTTGAGCAATGACAACACCCTTACCTGCTGCAAGTCCGTCTGCCTTCAAAACAATCGGCAGTTTATGCTGCCTCAGGTATTGTACACCTTCGTCATAATTGCCTTGATTGAATTCCCTGTAAGACGCTGTTGGAATGCCATGACGCGCCATAAAAGCCTTGGCAAAAGCCTTACTGCCTTCAAGTTGTGCACCGGCTGCAGATGGACCAACAACAATTAGTCCAGCCAGCGCAGCATCCTGTTTGAGGAAATCATAAATACCATTCACCAACGGATCTTCTGGACCCACCACAACCATATCAACCCTTTTTTCCTTGCAAAAAGTTGCAATTACCTGAAAATCCCCGGTATTCATCGCAATGTTTTGTCCGATTTCACCGGTACCCGGATTGCCTGGGGCAATAAAAAGTTCTGTACACAAAGCACTTTGAGCCATTTTCCAGGCCAGAGCATGTTCCCTGCCACCTGAACCCAGGAGAAGTATAATCATGGATAAAAAGTATTGTATGATGAAAAAAGCATGGCAAAGATACAAATTGCTTATTTTAGGTAAATCAACAAATCTAATTGCATGTCTTCAAACCAAAACAAACATCCAAAAGGGCTTTATGTGCTCTTCGCTACGGAAATGTGGGAACGTTTTAATTACTATGGCATGAGAGCCATTTTGGTGCTGTTCATGACAAAAGCACTGCTTTTTTCCAAGGATTTCTCTTCTCAACTTTATGGCGGATATACCAGCCTTGTTTACCTCACACCGCTGATCGGAGGCTATTTTGCAGACCGCTTCTGGGGCAATCGGCGTTCCATTATAATAGGTGGACTTGTTATGGCAATTGGAGAATTTATCCTCTTCTTTTGCGGCAGTCTATACAGCACCAATCCTGAATTATCAACCCTACTTTTCTTTACCGGACTGGGTTTCATGATTTCAGGTAATGGATTTTTCAAACCAAATATTTCGGCACTGGTCGGACAACTCTATCCCAAAGGAGACCGCAGAATTGATGCTGCCTATACCATATTTTACATGGGCATCAATGTGGGTGGTGCACTGGGTCCATTTATATGCGGATTGGTAGGAGATACAGGCAATCCAGCTGATTTCAAATGGGCCTTTATGGCGGGTGGTATCGGTATGTTGCTCAGTGTGCTGACGCAGCTGATTTATCACAAAAAATATGTTACTGGTCCGGATCAACAAATACTGGGATTGGTTCCGGGTAATGCACCAGCCTACAGCAGAAATCCAATTTTCGGAGTGATTGTCTTCCTGTTGCTCATCGGTGTTTCAACAACCCTTTTATATGTGGATTCCGGACTTGCTGAAATCAAACATTGGGGCTTTAATATTGGCAGCTTAAATATTTCAACGGCCTTGTTTACAAACCTGGTCTTTTTGCTGGTAGCCTGTATCCTCATCATTGCGCTGATTATTTTCACGGATAAAACACTTACGAAGCTGGAGAAAAGCAAAGTCGCAGTCATATTCACCGTATCCTTTTTTGTGGTCTTCTTCTGGAGTGCCTATGAACAGGCCGGTGCATCGCTCACTTTTTTCGCAGACGAACAAACCAACCGTGACCTCGGATTTTTTGTTGTTCCAGCCAGTTTTTTTGCATCTCTTAATTCCATATTTGTAGTCAGTTTTGCACCCATATTTGCATGGCTTTGGGTGAAACTCGGCAAAATGGATCCTTCCTCTCCAACCAAAATGGCCTGGGGACTCCTTTTACTCGCATTGGGATACCTCTGGATAGCATTTGGAGTTAAGGATGTTCAGCCTGGGATTAAGGTAAGCATGATCTGGCTTGTTGGCATGTATGCATTGCATACAGCGGGTGAGCTATGCCTTTCGCCAATTGGTCTTTCCCTTGTCAATAAACTGGCTCCTGTAAAATTTGCATCCATGCTGATGGCAGTGTGGTTTACCGCCAATGCGTTTGCCAATTATCTTGCCGGTGCTTTGAGTAAACTCTATCCGGAAGCAGGAAAAACCAAATTTATCCTCGGATTTCCTATCGAAAATAATTTCAATTTTTTCATGGTATTTGTTGTGATGTCTGGTTTGGCAGCTTTTATTCTTTTCTTCCTTTCCAGCAAACTCCAGAAGTTGATGAAAGACTAATTCAATTTAAAAAGTTAGCATATGTCTGATAAAAAATTTGTCCCTTTTATTGCCCCTGAAACAGCCATGAAAGAGTTTACGCTCAAAGCGGTGGTTACTGGCGCCTCTTTCGGCATCATCTTCGGCGCGGCAACAGTTTATCTGGCACTGAAAGCTGGACTAACTGTTTCAGCATCCATTCCGATTGCAGTGATGTCTATTGCGCTGAGTAAGCTTTTTCTGCGGACGACAATACTTGAGAACAACATCATCCAGACTACTGGCTCAGCAGGCGAAAGCATTGCAGCAGGCGTTGTATTTACCTTACCGGGATTTCTTTTTCTGTCTGAGACCAACAGCGCTGATTATTTCAACTATGTTACCATCCTAGTACTGGCCATTTTTGGCGGTATGCTGGGTACATTGATGATGATTCCGCTGCGGAGCGCACTGATTGTCAAAGAGCATGAAACGCTTCCCTATCCTGAGGGAACCGCCTGTGCATCAGTTTTGAAGGCGGGTGAAAAAGGTGGAAATTTTGCAAAGACAGCATTTGCAGGTCTGGGCATTGCAACAGCGTATGCATTTCTACAAAAAATATTTCATGTTATAGCTGAAACGCCAGCTTTCATGACTGCTCAGGCCAACAAATACCTTCCATCGGCAAAAGTAAGCGGTGAAATAACCCCTGAATACCTGGGTGTTGGATACATCATTGGTCCGAAAATAGCCGGTATCCTTGTAGCAGGCAGTGTATTGACCTGGTTTGTATTTAACCCACTGCTTGCCACTATTGTGCCCGGTGATGTCATCGCGCTTCAGCTGGTAAAATTAGGCTACCTGAAAGATATTACCACAGCTGGCGGTCCGGGTGGCTGGGATCCTTCAACACACCAGTTCAGTGACTTTTCCGTTGCCATATACCGTGCCTTCGTAAGACAAATTGGAGCAGGAGCAGTTGCAGCAGGTGGATTCATCACCCTCATCAAAACGATTCCCACCATTATTTCTTCTTTCAAAGGCAGCCTCGGAAGCTTAAAATCCGGCAATGGAGAGCAGCATGCTATCAAAAGAACTGAAAAAGACTTGTCTGTTAAAATTGTATTGTGGGGCAGTCTGGCCCTTATTTTACTCATGACTTTTATGCCCCAGATACCAGGCGAAGGACTGGCAAGCAAACTCCTTATTGGCATACTTGTTGTTTTATTTGGGGCGTTTTTTGTAACTGTTTCATCCAGGATTGTAGGACTCATAGGGTCGTCCAACAACCCGATTTCCGGCATGACCATTGCAACCATCATGGGAACCTGTCTGGTTTTTATTGCAGTGGGCTGGACGGGCAAGGTGTTTGAGCCAATGGCACTTGTTGTAGGGGGTATGATATGCATAGCTGCAGCCAATGCAGGTGCCACATCGCAGGACCTTAAAACAGGATACATACTTGGCGCAACGCCAAGAGCTCAACAGATTGCCCTATTCATTGGAGCCATCGTCTCTTCCGTTGCTATTGGATTTACCATTAAAATCCTGGATACACCCACACAGGAAATGATGGCAGCGGGCATCAAACATGCGATTGGCACAGACCTGTATGCAGCACCGCAAGCTACATTGATGGCGACATTGATTAAAGGCATATTGTCTTTCAACCTCGATTGGCAATTTGTGCTTGTAGGTGTAGCCATTGCCGTGGTAATGGAACTTTGCGGCATCAAAGCACTCAGTTTTGCCATTGGCATTTACCTGCCACTCTCTACAACATTACCCATTTTTATTGGCGGAGCTATCAGGGGGATTGTGGATGGGAAAAAGAAAAAACAAGAGGCAGAAAATAACGGGGAAGAGGAAGATTTACGCAAAGGAAACCTTTTTGCAACCGGATTAGTAGCAGGAGGTGCCATTGCAGGGGTTATTGTGGCCTTCCTCTCAGCCAACGAAAACATTGCCCGGATGCTGAAAAAAGTCAACCTGGAAGAAATCCTTACCCATCAGTTGGGAGAACAAGGTTATTTTATACTGGGCAGCATACTCTTTTTCACCCTTGCCTTTATACTCTACAAGGTGGCAATGAGTAAGGAAGTAGCTAACAATGAAACTGTATGATATGCCGGTTAGATCACTGAAATTCGCACTGCCCCTGAGCCTATTTTTGATGGCACTGATCTCTTTTTATGGCAAAGGAATCATGACTTTTATTCCGGTATTTTATGTCTTCTTTTTAATACCACTCGTTGAGCTGCTGATTCCGGCTAATCCGGAAAACATGAATGCAGCGGAAGAGCAGCTCGCCCGGGAAGACAGAACATATGACCTTTGGGTTTACATAACCCTTCCCCTGCAATATGCCTTTTTGCTGTTGTTCTTGTTTGCCGCAGGAGAACAGGGATTGACAAATATGGAACTTGCAGGACGGGTTATCAGTATGGGATTGCTATGTGGCGCTTTTGGCATAAATGCTGCACATGAACTGGGTCATCGCACCAAACCCTTTGAAAGGAATATGTCTAAGGCGTTACTGCTTACATCCCTTTACATGCACTTTTATATTGAACACAATAAAGGTCACCATAAAAATGTTTCAACTCCAGAAGACCCAAGCAGTGCACGGAAATGGGAGCCAGTATATTTGTTTTACTTCAGAACCATCGTCAATGGCTACATCTCAGCATGGCAAATTGCTGCTGATGAACAACGGAAAAAATCACAGTCGGTAATGCATTTCACAAACCCCATGATCCGGTTTCAACTGTTGCAGCTTGTTCTATTGCTGGCGATTTACATGGTTTTCGGAATCAAAGTTATGCTGTGTTTTTTGGCTGCCGCTTGTATTGGGTTTCTATTATTGGAAACAGTCAACTACATAGAACATTATGGGCTACAGCGGAAAAAAACAGAAAATGGCTACGAGCGCGCAATGCCTGAACACAGTTGGAATAGCAGCCATATCCTTGGAAGGCTGATGCTGTTTGAGTTGTCCAGACACAGTGACCACCATTACCTCGCAAGCAGAAAGTATCAAATACTTCGGCATCACGAGGATGCTCCACAGATGCCAACAGGTTATCCTGGCATGATGTTACTTTCTTTTATTCCCCCACTTTGGTTCTCGATCATGCACAAAAGAATCGATGATTTCAGCAATCGCAATCAACTGATCATATCCGAACCAAAATAAGGCCTGAGCGCCTCCGGTATGAGAATACCATCTGGTGTTTGGTAGTTTTCAAGAAGGCTAGCCATGATACGCGGTAATGCGAGTGAACTGCCATTCAGTGTATGCACCAGTTGTGTCTTACCATTTTCGTCTCGGGTGCGGATCTTCATCCGGTTCGACTGAAAAGTTTCAAAATTGGAAACGGAACTCACTTCCAACCATCTTTCCTGTGCAGCACTGTATACTTCAAAATCATAGGTCATTGCCGAAGCAAATCCCATATCTCCACCGCACAACCTGAGGATTCTGTAAGGTAATCCGAGAGACTGGATGAGCTTTTCAACATGTACTACCATTTCTTCCAGCACTGCGTAACTTTTATCAGCTGTGGTCATGTAAACAATTTCAACCTTATCAAACTGATGTACCCTGTTCAGTCCACGCACATCTTTTCCAAAACTGCCGGCTTCTCTCCGGAAACAGGGCGTATATGCCGTCATTTTAACAGGTAGTTCAGTTGGGGCAATGATTTCGTCTCGGTAGATGTTGGTAACCGGAACTTCGGCTGTTGGAATCAGGTACAGTTCATCTGCAGTTACATGGTACATCTGCCCTTCCTTGTCTGGCAACTGACCGGTACCATAAGCTGAAGCAGCGTTAACCACAAAGGGAGGGATATACTCAGTATAACCCGCATTGATATTGTGATCTAGAAAATACTGTATCAGTGCACGTTGCAGCTTCGCTCCTTTTCCCTTGTATAGTGCAAAACCACTACCCGTGATTTTAACACCCGTCTGAAAATCAACCAGTCCGTATTTGGTTATGAGATCCCAGTGAGGCACTGCACCTGTATGCAGTTGCGGAATCTCCCCATTTTGCCTGACAACTTCATTGTCTTCGGCCGACTTTCCGGCAGGTACCTGAGAATGCGGCAGATTGGGTAACCTGACCAGCATGCCATCCAATTTCGCTTCAACTGCAGTTAGTTCCTGGGCAAGCTGATCAATTGACTCTTTCATGGAAGATACGACCGATTTCAGCGCTTCTGCTTCTTCACGCTTACCTTGCCCCATAAGGGCCCCAATTTCCTTGGATGAGGCATTTCTTTTGGCCAGCAGTTCGTCAGACTGAAACTGCAGTTGTTTCCGCTGATCATCAGCAGCAATTATCTTTTCAACCAATTCGGTATCCTGAAAGTTTTTTTTCTGCAGGCTGGCAACAACCAGTTCACGGTTGTTGCGTATAAACGATAACTGGAGCATCCCTAAAAATTTATACAAAGATAAGCAATCGGTACAGATGCTATAAATTTGCAGGATGATGATAGCAGATGACCTACAAGCACGCTGGTGGAAGCTGGAAGAAAAAATGATCAACCGGTTCGGAAAAAAGCCTGACATGGAATCAATCCTGTTTCTGATAGGGGTACAGGAAGTTAGAGGAGTCGGACACCAATTTACCAAAGAACAAAAGCAGGACCTCATGCACGTTGCAGTATGCACCGTTCTGACCCCAAGCGGATATTATGAGCATGCGGGTTGGGATGAAGATGGCTGGCCGCACTTCAACCAGAAGAAAGAATTATCCCCCATGAGTTTGATTGAACAGGAAAACTTCATGAAAGACCATGTCCTGTTCTACTTCGTTCAAAATGAATTCTGATGAAAAAGACAATCATCATACCAGCTATTTTATGCTATGTCATAGCCCTGTTTTCAGCAGTTCAGGCACAGCCGGCTGTCAAACTCAGGAAAAAAGATTTCCGCAGTGATATCCGCATGGTAACAGATTCAGGCATCCTGGTACTGCGCCTGAATGATTCCACGCCAGCACACCGGAACAATTTTCTCAGGCTAGTCAAAGACCACTATTATGATGGCATCAGTTTTCACCGCATCATCAGTGGCTTCATGATTCAGGCGGGTGATGAAAAAACAAAAAAAGGTGCTGACAGCACAAAATTCCTGGCAGGCTATACACTTGCCGCTGAAATCAGACCAGACCTTTTTCACAGAAAAGGGATGCTTGCTGCAGCCAGATTGGGAGATAACGTAAATCCAACCAAGGCAAGCAGCGGTGTGCAATTCTATATTGTGCAAGGAAAAATATTCAATGACAAAACCCTTGATTCAGTTGAGACTTACCGGATGAATGGCAGAAAAATCCCGGTTGAACAACGTAACGTATATAAAACCATTGGCGGATCCCCACACCTGGATCAACAATACACCATCTTTGGTGAGCTGATCAGTGGTTTTGATGTTTTAGATAAAATAGCAGGCGTAAAAACAACAGGCAGACAGGGTGGCGATAAACCAATTCAGGATATCAAGATCAAGAAAGTACGCCTGACCCGCAGGATTACCTGAAAAACATGAACCAAACATGTAACCTGGTAAGAAAAAATTATTCAACATAATGAAGAATTAAGCGTTAAAATTGCAAAAAATATACTCCCATGAATTTTCCAGATAACCTCAGGTATACCAAAGAACATGAATGGATTGCTCTTGATGGAAATACTGCTACGATAGGCATTACTGAGTTTGCACAAGGTGAACTTGGCGACATCATCTATATTGATGTGGAAACCATTGGCAAAACCCTTGAATCGGATACGGTTTTCGGAACAGTTGAGGCTGTCAAAACAGTAAGTGATCTCTTTTTGCCTGTTTCCGGAACCCTCACAGAAAAGAATACCTTATTGGAAAGCCAGCCTGAGCTTGTTAATACAGATCCCTACGGTGATGGTTGGATGGTTAAAATGACAGTGAATGACCTGGCACAAGTTGAAAACCTGATGGATGCAGCCGCTTACAAGACTTTGATAGGCGCATAATCAATGTATAACTTACTGACAAACAAATGGACGGCAGTCACCTGGACTGTCGTCATTTTTTTATTATTGGGATTGGACAACGAACATGTACCTGAAGTAGGCATGTTTAAATTCAAATTCCGTGATAAGATTTACCACTGCATTGTTTTTGCGGTATATGCATTTCTGTGGTTCGGATTTGGGTATCGGAACACGATGACAAGCCTGAAAAAACTTTTCCTTACAGTTTTTATCACAGGGTTATTTTTTGGCATCGGTATGGAATTTTTTCAGGAAGCATTTACAAACAGGCAGTTTTCCTGGTGGGATGGATTTGCGGATATGATTGGCCTGTTTCTGGGTTTAGGTATAGCAAAAAAAAGCCCCTATGGAAATAGGGGCCGTAACCAAAACTAACTGCTTATGAGAAAAAAATTGTTTCTGATACTTAGATGCAGGTTGAACTAGTTTTCCATCACCATTTCTGTTAATTATTTGTAAATGGCTCAACACAATAACAGTTTCAAATCCTTACACAATATATAGACGAAAAAAGTACCCTGAAAATTGTTAAAGGCCCTATAAATCAATAAATTATTTTTTTACAGCATTATGGGCACTAAAACAGCTACTGGGTAAGCTTGCTGGCATTTTCAGCAAATTGCAGGGCATCAATCAACTCACTGATACCGCCATTAAGCACTTCCTGCAAGTTGTATAATGTCATCCCGATTCGATGATCTGTAACACGACCCTGCGGGAAATTATATGTTCTGATCTTAGCAGACCTGTCTCCTGTTGAAACAAGACTCTTCCTGTGCCTTGAAATTTCATCTTCCTGCTTCCTCACCTGTTCCTCATACAATCGGGTACGTAACATTTGCATGGCTTTTTCCCTGTTACCAAGCTGCGTCCGCTCTGTCTGACAGATTACAACGGTTCCGGTGGGGAGATGGGTAAGCATGACCTTTGTCTCAACCTTATTTACATTCTGACCTCCTGCACCACCACTTCGGGATGTTTCCATTTTTACATCACTTTCCCGGATTTCCACGTCAACTTCTTCAGCCTCTGGCATAACCGCAACAGTAGCAGCACTTGTATGCACCCTGCCACTGGCTTCTGTTTCAGGTACACGCTGAACCCGGTGAACACCACTCTCAAACTTCATCGTACCGTAAACTTCATCCCCACTTACTTCAAGCTGCACTTCCTTATATCCGCCCATTGTGCCCTCGTTTTCAGACAGAAGGGCGGTTTTCCATCCCTTGGTTTCACAATACCTGATATACATACGCAAGAGGTCGCCTGCAAACAGTGAAGCCTCATCTCCACCCGTACCCGCCCTGATTTCCAGGATGGCATTTTTATCATCCTGCGGATCTTTAGGAATCAACATATTCCTGATCTGCTTTTCAAGCACTACTTGCTGTTCATCCAGACCTTCTGCTTCAGCCTTTGCCAGTTCCCGCAATTCGTCGTCATCACCCATCAAAGCCTCCCGGTTGAATTCTATATCAGACAACAGGGTTTTATATGCCTGGTAAACATGGACAATTTTTTCAAGACTTCTGTATTCCTTGGAAAGCTGACTGAATCTTTTATTGTCACCAACCACTTCAGGATTGGTTAACGCTACACCGATATCGTCGAATTTTGCCTTGATGGCTTCCAGTTTATCAAGCATATTATAATCCCGGCATTGATCCGGCCTTTTTTGTTAATTTAGTGTGCAAAGTTACTTTATTTTAGAGCATGAATTACCGCAAATTAAAGGCAGACAGGATCTTCGACGGATACACCCTTTTGGACGCACACCACACACTTATCCTGGACGAATCAGGGAAAATTGTGGACCTGACAATGGATGATGATGCAGGCAGTGATGCAGAAATTTACAAGGGACTACTTTGTCCGGGCTTTATCAATGCCCATTGTCACTTGGAGTTGAGTCACCTCAAAGATGTGATCCCCATGCATACCGGTCTCATCCCTTTTCTGATGCAGGTTGTTGGTAAAAGGAACTTCCCAATGGAATTCATCCTTTCCAGGATAGCTGAAGCAGAACAGGAAATGTATGCCGGAGGGATAGTTGCCGTTGGAGATATCGGCAACACAGATAACACCCTCGCTACCAAAAAAAAGAGCAGCATTCGCTGGAATAATTTTGTTGAAATACTCGGGATTGATGATTTGAAATCAAGCGAGTATCTGGAGCAATATGGCAAGGTTTTACAGGCTTTCGATTCAGCAGCTCCTGAGCTGCATCACGAACATTTTAAATCAGCCCTTGTACCTCATGCCCCTTATACGATAAGTCCGGATACCTTCCGAAAAATTAACGAGGCCACTGCAGGCAGGGTGATTTCTGTGCATAACCAAGAAACACCTGCTGAAGATGAATTGTACAGAACCGGGTCGGGTGATTTTCTGCAATTTATACGGTTGTTTGGATTTGAGTCTTCGCCACTGCCGGTAACAGGACAATCTGCATTGCGCTCTTGGCTACCGTTCTTCAACCTGCAACAAAGGTTACTCCTTGTTCACAATACATTTACACCAGAGGAAGACATGCATTTTGCCATTGAATATGCCAGAGAAAATCTAAGCGGATTGCATTTCTGTCTCTGTGTCAATGCCAACTTATATATAGAAAACAGCCTGCCTCCTGTAAAGAAACTCATGGATGCAGGAGCCCATATTGTTTTGGGAACCGACAGCTACAGCAGCAATCAACAACTCAGTATAGCTGCAGAAATCAGATCAATACGTCAGCATTTTCCCATGGTCCCAATAGAGAACATTTTGCAATGGGCCACATTGAACGGCGCATCAGCACTGGGCAGGAGCGATGAACTGGGAAGTTTTGAAAAAGGAAAATTCCCTGGCGTTGTATTACTTGATCAAGATCTTGAAGCAAGGCGGCTTGCATGATCAATCCGCCCAAAGTGTTCTCAATACTGGCAATGATTTCAAGCTGCCAAATGGCTGCACATGCAAAGCATAAAAATCTGAAAGCCTGTCGATGAGTTCATTCCGCATTTGCCTGTTTAGGTGAAATTGTTCAAGTTCCGCAATCTGCATCACCCGGAGCATTCCAGCTACCAGTTTACTGCCTGATTTTTCAAAATACAAATTGTGAATGGGAACATTTTCAACAAACTGACCTTCATGCAAATCAAGTAAAGTGCAAGTATCACTGAAATTATCCATCAACCTGAATCCGAAAAAATGGGAAAGATGGATCATGAAAAACAATGGCAGGTTAGCTGTCTGTATAGGAGATGCCTCATTTAATCCGGCCATGACATCTTCCAGGAAATAAAAAAGTTCCGGATGAGGATCTGGTTGTTTCAAACATTTTTGCAACAATTCAACAATAAAAAGCAACACTGCATTACGAGACATGTTTTCATCCAGATTAAGTCCGTGGAAGATAAGTCTGCAATCTTTAATCCGCTGCAGCGTTGCTTTTTCATGGTGATAAACCACCATATCCAGCAGGTTACCCGGCTGAAGATGACCTATGCTAACAGACTGGGATTTTTTCACAGACCTTACCCCATTTACCATGTAAGACTGGACGCCAAATAACTCAGTAAAAACGGTGACTATCAAAGATGTTTCCCCATACTTTACAGTACGCATTACGAGCCCTTTCGTTTGGTGTAACAACGGTTCTGATTTTATTTGATGAAGACAATTTTACCAGCAAGCTGCATTTGATTCAGCTCATCAGCTACATAAACCAGGTAAACCCCGCTATTTACCCTTTGCCCCTGGAGGTTCTTGCCATTCCATACTGCCTGTCCGCCCAGTGATCGTGTTTCATGAACAAGTTTTCCATTCAGTTCTGTAATTTTTACCCAAGCCCTGTCTGGAAGATCCCTGAATGCAATTGTACCAGTATAACCTGGCGTTACAGGATTCGGAAAAATGAATGGTTTTCTTTTTTCCAAAGCAGGAGCTGTTGCGGTACTTCGAAATGAAGAGATGCCACTTCGGGTCAGAAAAAATACTTCACCGGTTTGGTCATGAATTGCAATCGAAAACACTTCGTTATCCAATAGTTTACTGTTGGTACTGGTAAACCGATGTACTGTTTTTTGTCCGTCTGCACTCAAAAGCCATACCCCGTTTTTAGTGGCAATCCATTTCCTGTCTGCCTGATCCACCTGAATATCACTAACGAATTCTTCTGCCAGCAATAAGCCTGCGAAATTATCCTGTTTCACTATGGGCAAGGTAGCTTCACATAAACCCGAACTAAAAATATCCTCCCCGCATTGAATGATAGCCACTCCCCTGTCTGTTCCTACCCAGATGAACCCATTTTTATCAGCTGCCACGGAAAGAACATTTGAGGAAGGGAGGTTGCCATTGCCCCTTCCCTGTCTGAAAAGCCGCCACCGGTCGTCTGCAGACTGGTCAGGCGTACCTCCGTCATCAAAACAGATCAGTCCGCCCCCGCCATGTACAACAATCCATTTCCTATTATCTATATCTATGGTCAATGCCCCTGGGTCAGGAGATTGTGCAATTGGGATACTGAACTTCTTCCAGCTTCCATCCTTTTTCCTCAACAACAAAGGTTGGGAAGTGCCTGGATTGGAAACCCAGAGCTGGTTATCCAGGTCAAATGCAATACCTGAAACCCTGAAGTCAGCAGGATTGCTGAGTGAAGGTGCAATTGGGGAACCATATTTGAGTATGGCAATTTTACCATCTGCTGAAATCTGAGCCAGCCCGCCACCAAATGACCCCACTATTATATTGCCTGTTACAGGATCAGATGCAGCATGCATGATATCAGGCAAACTATCCATTCCACGGATAGTAGTGCGGTTCAGATTCTTCCAGTAGTCATTTTCAAAAACATCGATACCCGAATAATTTTTCTCAGGCACACCCGCTGCAGATACAAAACCTGAAGGCGCAATTACTTTACCTGCACCAAAAGATACACGCCCCCGGGGAATACCCGTTGGTGCATCTGGCATAATCTGCTGGCCAACACTCCCTGTAAGCTGAATCAAACCATTGCTGCTGTCTCCAACCCAGTATACATTACCGGTAATTGCGCATGCGGTGGGAAATAAAAATAGATCAGATTCAATTTTTTGAGGAGGCAGCTGCAGCGCAGCAAAATGAAGGATGCTACCCCTGCCATTTTGTGAGGTACCCACAAACAACTCCTTCCCGGAAGCCTGGATGAAAGTAACAGGCTTTGCCGGAATATAAACCAGGTTCCAGCTGTCATTTTTCATGGCAAATAAACTATCCCCGCGCAACGCCAATAAATGTTTGTCCCAGCTAATAACCACATTGGGTGGATTAGCAGACCCCATGACGGTTACAGGCACCCAATTCCGGAAATCAGCCATCTGATTTTCATTCAGGACGCATTTCACCAATCCCTTTGCCGTGGCAGCGTAGAGCTCATTCTCAAAAATGGCGACCTGCAAGACCTGGATATCTCTGCCATCAACAGCAGGTCTGTATGTGGCTTTAACCAGCCGCCTTTCTGTGTCCAATACAATGATGCCCAGGTCAGCAGAAAGGTATGCGGTTTTGCCATCCCATAACACATGATTGATGCCCTTTGGCGAACTGGTTCTGCTAATCAGGATATCTGGAATGTTGTATATCCGGTCACCATCGATGAGGTCGAGGTTACTGTTTTCATAAACTACCAATTGCTGGGTGTTCATTGGAGAGTTTGACATCGTTCTGATTTTCACTTCAGCAAGCCCGCTGCTCTTAGACATGCGGGAAAACTCCTTGGCTGCAGGATCATAGCCAAACAAGCCGAATGCTG
>JBDLUZ010000026.1:0-14107 GCA_039805045.1 Bacteroidota bacterium
AGGCACGAGGGAAAAGGCATGAGGGGAAAGGCAAAAGGGACGAGGCACTAGGCACGAGTCAAAAGGGACGAGGGACGAGGGAAAGGCATGAGGAAAAGGCAGGAGGGAAAAGGGAAGAGGGAAAAGGCACGAGGCACGAGGCAGGAGGCACGTGGCAGGAGGGAAAAGGCAAAAGGGAAGAGGGAAGAGGGAAGAGGGAAAAGGCATGAGTCACAAGCAATAAAAGAAAGGGAATAGTTGAGGTTTGTCCCAAAACTATTCCCTTTTATTTTTCGGATCAGGCACTTCACTTTCTTCTACTTCGTGCCTTTTGACTTGTGCCTAGTGCCTCGTGCCTAGTGCCTCCTGCCTAGTGCCTCGTCCCTTTTGCCTCGTGCCTTTCACTTGTGCCTCGTGCCTTTTTCCTTCTGCCTAATTTCAATAAAACTTAGTCACGCCCGGTACAGCAATCTTATACTGACCGTTGGCATCTGGTACAGATTTTGGCATGGTATCCCAGGTGTATGCAGAAGGTTGCAGGTTAAGTCCACAGTTGAGTGCCTTATCCCATTCAACCACCTGACCGCTGTATGTAGCCATACGTCCCAATATGGATGTCATGGTGCTTTTAGCTCCGTTTTCTGCATCAGCAAACTTGTATTCGCCCTTAGCTATGGCAGCGAATAATTCGACATGCTCATTCTGGTAAGGTTCATTTTCAGTTTTTTTATCAAATTGATAGAGAATACCACCCTTGTGGTCTCTGATATTCGCTGCACCACAGAAGATTTTACCCTTAGTGCCAATCAACAGCTCATCAACTTTAGCTGATGACCTAGGGATATGCCTACATTGGCTGTTGAGGATGGATCCATCTGCATAATGGAACTCTACAAAATGGTGGTCATAGATTTCACCATGGTCTTTTCCTTTCCGTACTTCACGTCCGCCCATACCCTGTGCCTTTACCGGATAACCACCTTTGAACCAGTTGATTACGTCAATGTTGTGTATGTGTTGTTCTGTGATATGGTCGCCGCAAAGCCAATTGAAATAGTACCAGTTTCTCATCTGGTATTCCATTTCGGTTTGTCCGGCCTGTCTTGGTTTTACCCAAACGCCATCATTGTTCCACCAAGCCTGCGCGGAGGTGATGTCTCCAATCATATCCTTGCGCTTGAACAATTCTCTGTAGGAATTCTGGTAATGTCTTTGCAAGCCAACTACAACATTCAGCTTTTTCTTTTTTGCTTCTTCAGCTGCAACCAGTACACGTTTGATACCCTCAGGATCTGTAGCTACAGGCTTTTCCATGAAGATTTGTTTACCCTGCTTTACAGCCTCTTCAAAATGGATAGGTCTGAATCCGGGAGGTGTGGTGAGGATAACAACATCTGCCAGTTCCATGGCTTTTTTATAGCCGTCAAAACCAGTGAACTTTCTTTCTTCAGGAACGTCAATCATTTTCAGTGCTTCAGCTCCATCTTCACCAATTTCACTGGTAATGCTTTTCAGGCTGGAGTCAAGTCTGTCGCGGAAAGCATCAGCCATCGCAACAAGTTTTACATTTTGCTTGCTGCGAAGTGCCTGCGTTGCAGCACCTGTTCCCCTGCCGCCGCAGC
Organism: Bacteroidota bacterium; assembly: GCA_039805045.1. GTDB lineage: Bacteria > Bacteroidota > Bacteroidia > Chitinophagales > Chitinophagaceae > Pollutibacter. The sequence goes on from JBDLUZ010000026.1 coordinate 1,602, forward strand.
CAATCAGTGCAACCTTGATGACATCGCTGGCTCCTGAGTGAAAGTTAGTGGCACCTGCAATTAATGGGGCGGCTATAACACCGCCGGAGATAAGTCCGGTTTGTCTGACGAAGTCTCTGCGACTGTTGCCAGAAGATGGCTTTTTGTTTTGCATCGTTGTTGTTTTAATGAGGTTTAATTTCCGAGATACAATTTATAAAATTTTTCGGCATCTTCCGCACTGGGTTGTATCTGTGGCTTAACAATTCTGAAACCTGCCATCATACCGTCTGTAAGCCACCAGCGACTTTTGGGAATCTGGGGGTCACGCTGATTCCACTGCGCAACAGAATGCTCCCTGCTGAAAACCTTCAATGCAGCCGGAGCATCCAGATAGGATCCGCCTCTCAAGCTTCTCGGATACCTGGAAGCGGGAGGATTGGTGGGGTCTTTTTGTCCGTCTGTCAACCGCTGATAATAAGCAGGATCATACTGATCCATCGTCCATTCAACCACATTGCCAAGCATGTCATATAAACCCCATGCGTTGGGTTTTTTTTGACCAACCTTGTGGTATTTTTCACCACTGTTGCCCTTAAACCAGGCGTATTGTGCGAGTAAAGCCGGATCATTTCCATAATAGTAACTTGTTTTGCCACCTGCCCTGCAGGCGTATTCCCATTCGGCCTCAGTAGGTAACCTGAAGAAAATGCCGGTTTTTTGATACATCCACCTGCAGAACATCATGGCCGCATCAACACTCATGCTGTTAGCAGGAAATCCACCATCCTTACCCATGTTCCAGCTCAGGTCAATATACTGGGGTGTTGGACGTGTTACAGCATCAACTTTTGACCCCTGTGAGGTGCTGTCGTCTTTGAAAAATAGGTCAAACTGATCATGCGTGATTTCAAAAGCACCAATCCAAAAATCCGATAAATTAATCAGCCTGGCAGGTTTTTCATCTGCATTGCTTGAATTGTTGTTTCCTAATGTAAAACTTCCACCCTTGATCGAAACCATTTTTATTTTTTGGGTTGATCCCGGGATTAGGATGTCTTCAGACAAGGGCTTGCCAGTTTGTGCACGTAAAGACAAGGTAAAAATCAAAAAGGATGCCAGGGTGGCAATAACTATTTTTTTCAAAGCTGATGATTTGATGCAATTTTAAGTAAATTGTAGTTAGGATTAACCAAACAACCAACACAATTTCTTTCATTATGGAACGCAGGGGATTTCTCAAAAACTCTTCATTGGCCGGAGCGGCTTTGATACCAGGACTTTCATCGTTTTCTACAAATTCAATAAAGCCTGCAGAAAAAGTATTCAACCTCAACTATGCCTTTCATGATGGCATGTTTGCTGCTCATGCAGGAAGCAATTTTATCGATCAGATTAAATGGGCGCACGATCAGGGGTTCAGGGGAATTGAAGACAATGGTATGATGGGCAGAACACCGGAGATGCAGGCTAAAATAGGCGATACGCTGCAGCAACTGGGAATGACGATGGGCGTTTTTGTGGTTACAACGGATAGTTGGCACTGGAAGTTGAGCCTTACAACCGGAAAGCAGGAGTTTAAAGATGTCATTGTGCGCGATTGTAAAACAGCGGTTGAGGTTGCCAAAAGGTGTCATGCCAAGCATGTTACGGTTGTGCCAGGTAATTTCGACAGGTCACTTCCGATGGATATCCAAACTGCAAATGTGATTGATGCCTTGCGCAGGGGTTCAGAAGTATTAGAAAAACAGGGTATGGTTATGGTTTTGGAGCCGCTGAGTGATAATCCGGATCTCTTCCTGCGTTATTCTACACAAACCTTCATGATATGCAAGGCAGTGAATAGTACGGCCTGTAAAATTCTTTTTGACATGTACCACATGCAACGCAATGAAGGAAATATCATTGCCAACATCGACCGTACATGGGATGAAATTGGCTATTTCCAGATTGGAGATAATCCGGGTAGGAAAGAACCTACAACAGGCGAAATGAATTACAGAAATATTTTCAAACATATTTACAACAAAGGTTACAGGGGTATCATGGGGATGGAACATGGTAATTCCATAAAGGGAAAGGAAGGAGAGGTGGCCCTGATCAAAGCCTATAGAGAATCCGACGCTTTTCTCTAATGGACTGAACCAAGCTGATTTAATGGTGTTTTAATGGTATGAAGCAATTTATTGGGGTGTCTCTGTTATGGATTTGTAGTTATACTTTACAGGCACAGTCTGCTGATCAGATTGTTGCGAAGCTTAAGTCAAAGCTTTTATCTGTTAAAGATTACGAAGCAAAAGGTCAATTGAAGACGGATGTGGCTTTTCTTAAAATACCCATATCCGCTGTAAAAATTCTTTACAGGTATCCCGACCAGTTCAGCATTAAAAAAGATGGTGGCATTTCAGTATTGCCTAAGGGCGGAATCCGTGTGAATATGAATTCCTTGCTTGCAGATGGGGCATATACAGCGCTCGATGCCGGCAGAATAACCTGGAAGGGTGCTGATCTGGCAATAATAAAACTCCTGCCAATGGATGAATCTGGGGACATAGTGTTGTCAACGCTTTACGTTGACGACAAACAAATGGTCATCAGAAGATCTGTTACCAGCACCAAGGAGAATGGCACATATGAGATGGAGATGGATTATGGGAAGTACGCTCAATGGGGTTTGCCAGATAAAGCTGTTATGTTATTCAGTACCAAGGATTATAAACTTCCGAAGGGAATCACCTTTGAATATGATGCCGGTGTTGGCAATAAGCCCAAAGATCCCAAACCTATCGGGAAAAAGGGTCGAATTGAAATCACCTATTCCAGCTATGCCATTAACAAAGGTATTCCAAAGGAGAGTTTCTCCGGGAAATAGCGGCATTGTCAGAATCTGAAACCCAGCGAGACACCTGCCCTGATTCCAGCCCATGGTCCGCGTAATTCCAGGTTTGACCTGGATGCGTCTACCATTACTGTTTCTTCAGTAAAGGGAATGTTGATATCCTGCAGAGACTGGCGCATGTCTGCCTGTTCACTTACACTGAGCGGATTAGTTGAAACACCAAAAAGTCCACCGCTGGATCTTCCGATATGCGGACCAAGTATCTGCCAGTCCAGGCAAAAATGTTTACCCAATGCCCATTGAGCACCCAGCAACAAACCCCATGTCTCCCCTTTGATTGAGCCATTCATATTCATGGTGCCCGTTTCGCCATTGTCTTTGACATAGTCTATCCCGAGGCCTTTCGCTTTGTATTCGGCTTTTTTGTAAAATGGCGACAGGTAGAATCCCTGACCATAACCTTTTTTACCTGTGTAAAACCTTATTTCTGGGGTAAAGGAAGAAGATGAAAAGATGAGGTTGTCAAGCGATTCTCTTGTTGTTGCGTCAGTTGTGGGTATCAGTTTTCTGAATGGCATTTTCCCCTGCGGTAATGCCCGATATCCAACTGCAATGGAAAATCTTTTTGCAAATGCCCATTCGTATTGTCCGTTAATGGAGATGCCGGCAAGGTTGACCTTAAAAAAGTTTCGCTTTGGTTTGGATGCTTTGGTTGAGCTGTCTGTTTGCGAAAATACGGTAGCAGTGCAGCCAAGCAGGCATACAACTACCAGTGTTCTGGTGAAAAAATTCATGTGTGTTAGCTTTGGTTATATAAGGATATCTTAGTCTTCTATTTTCTCATCCACAGCATTGGCCACAACATGGGCAGACATCTTACGCAGTGGATTTTTCCTCATTTCCGCATAGCCCATTCTCGTATTGTAAATATCTATTGCAGCAAATATCGCAGCCCTGAAAGACGATTCGTCTGCAAGATTCTTGCCGGCAATGTCAAAAGCAGTTCCGTGGTCTGGGGATGTTCTGATAGCAGGCAGGCCAGCCGTGAAATTGGTTCCTTCACCTAGCGCAAGAGACTTGAATGGAATCAAACCCTGATCATGATACATGGCAAGAACACCATCAAATTTTTCATGGCTACCTCTTGCAAAGAACGCATCTGCGCTATACGGACCCATAACGATACAATCATTTTTCTTTGCATCTGCTACAGCTGGTCGGATGATTTCCTTTTCTTCTTTTCCAACAAGTCCCTCATCACCTGCATGTGGATTGAGACCGAGCACAGCAATGGTGGGGCGTTCTATGCCAAAATCTTTTTTGAGGCTGTTTTTCAGCAGGTTGATTTTTTTTAAGATTTGTTCCTTGCTGATTTGTTTGGCAACATCTCCTATGGCAACGTGTTCAGTAAGCAATGCTACCCGCATATTTTCAGCAACCATCAGCATAAGTACTTCGTCTGCCTGGAATGATTCTTTCAGGTAAGGGGTATGTCCGGTGAAATTGAATTCACTGCTTTGCATGGAGAATTTATGGAGGGGGCATGTAACCAGGGCATCAATGGTTTTTTCCTTTAACGCGGTTACTGCAGCCTGAAGTGATTTAACACCATACGATCCTCCTATTGGAGACATTTCTCCAGGTGTAATTTCAACATCTTCATCCCATACAGTCAGAATGTTGAGTTGTTTGGGGTTGATTTTATTCAGGTCTTTGGTACTGGTGTATTGTACGGCAATATCGCCCATGAGCTTTCTGTAGAAGTTGAGTACTTTGTTGTTTGCAAAGACTACCGGAGTGCAGAATTCTGTTATTCGGCTGTCTGAAAATGTTTTCAGAATCAGCTCGATACCAATCCCGTTGAGATCGCCAACAGAAATGCCAACTACAGGTCTTTTTTGTACACTCATTATGCCGCTTTCATTTGAAATGTAAAGGTACAAGGAAAACGGGGATCTTTGTCTTAATTTTAACCCCATGTACACCCTTAAAAAATCACTGGGACAGCATTTTCTGAAAGATGAGGTTGTTTGTCAACGTATCGTGGAAGTATTAAAAACCTGTTCATTCACGCAATTGCTGGAGGTTGGTCCGGGTGGAGGTGCGCTTTCAAAGTACCTGACCAAACTAGAGGGGTTTGATTTCAAATTGATTGAACTGGATGAAGAGAAGATTGATTATCTGTACAAAGTCTATCCCTCACTGAACGGGAAAATTATTTCAGGAAGTATTCTGGATATCCCTGTGCCATTTCAAGGGGATTTTACCCTGATTGGTAATTTTCCGTATAACATTTCAACTCAGATCGTTTTCAGGGTTCTGGAATGGAAAGATCAGATTACTTGTATGATTGGAATGTTCCAAAAAGAGGTTGCCATTAGGATTTGTTCAGGGCCAGGTTCGAAGGAGTATGGCATCCTCAGTGTATTGACCCAGGCCTATTTTGAGGTAGATTACCTGTTTGATGTGGATGAGGATGCTTTCAATCCTCCTCCGAAAGTTAAGAGTGGTGTCATCATGATGAAAAGAACTGGAAATCCGTATGGAATTGTGAATCACCGTAAGTTTGCATCGCTCGTAAAAGCTGCATTCGGGCAAAGGAGAAAGCAACTTCGGAATCCCCTCAAGCCTTATTTCAAACCCGAATTGCTAAAGGAAGATATATTTACGAAAAGAGCCGAACAGTTATCTGTGGCTGATTATGTAGGATTACTAAACAGGATGCAATGAATCCAAGAGTCATTATTACTGCTTTAACACATCCGATGCTTGAAGAAGGTCTCAGGCAGCGGGGCTATGATGTGGATGTTCACGAACAGATCAGTTATGCCGCACTGGCAGAAGTTATTCATTTGTATGAGGGAATGATCATCTCAACACGTTTGAACATTGACGCTGCGATACTGTCCAAAGCCACAGCCATGCAGTGGATAGGGCGTTTAGGTAGCGGGATGGAGATCGTTGATGTAGACTATGCAGTATCTCAAAATATCCATTGTATAAGCAGTCCGGAGGGCAATTGTGGTCCGGTTGGTGAACATTGCCTGGGCATGTTGCTCTCTTTGATGCATCATATTTCATGGGCTGCACAGGAAGTGACCCAAGGTATCTGGAGCAGGGAGCCCAACAGGGGAATGGAGTTACGCGGAAAAACGGTTGGTATCATCGGATATGGCCACACAGGTTCATCATTCTGCAACCTGCTAGCTCCCTTTGGTGTTAAAGTGCTTGCTGTTGATAAATACAAGACCGGTTTTACTTCAGGATATGTAAGGGAGTCCTCACCGGAACAGTTAATGGCAGAAGCTGATGTGGTTAGTTTTCACCTGCCGCTTACACCTGAAACAGCCTTTTATGCAGATGATCATTTTTTTGGTTCCCTGAAGCAGAATCCTGTCTTGCTCAATGCAAGCCGGGGAGGTGTAGTAGATACTGCTGCCCTCATCAGGGCACTTGATGCAGGAAAAATAGCAGCTGCAGGACTTGACGTACTTGAAAATGAAGCATTGAATTCCTATACCCTGCAGGAAACGGAACAACTCAAAAATCTTGTTTCCAGGAAAAATGTACTCATTACACCCCACATCGCAGGATACAGCAGGGAATCGCTTTTTCGCATGCCAGCGGTTATTCTTGAAAAACTGGATGTATTTAGAAGATCAAATTCGTAAAAGTTACTTAACTTTGCTATACTGCAACGCTTCAGATTTTTTCTGAGGCGTTGCTATTTTTATTTAAAACACATCAACTGTTCACCATGAGTGTAATGTATGTAACCAAAGAAACACTTGAGCAAATGAGGGCAGAACTACAACAGCTTAAAGCTGTTGAAAGGCCAGCTGCATCGAGGGCAATTGCAGAAGCCCGGGAAAAAGGAGATTTGAAAGAAAATGCTGAATACGATGCTGCAAAAGAAGCACAGGGATTATTGGAAGCAAGGATAAGTAGGATGGAGTCTGAATTGGCAACTGCCCGTATTCTTGATGCCACAACCATAGATACCAGTAAAGTTTCAATACTTACCAAAGTAACCATTCAGAATAAGGCAACGAAAAAATCAATGACATATCAGATTGTTTCCGAAAAGGAAGCAGATCTTAAGTTGCAAAAAATATCAGTAACATCCCCAATTGGCAAGGGTTTGCTTGGCAAAAAGGTAGGCGATGAGGCAGAAATTCAGGCTCCAAACGGAAAGGTGATTTTTATTATTGAAGAGATTACCATCTGATTATGGCCACCATTTTCTCAAAAATAATCGCCGGCGAAATCCCAGCTTACAAAATTGCTGAGGATGAACTCTTTTTTGCATTTTTGGATGTTTTTCCTTTAGCAACCGGACATACACTGGTGGTTCCCAAACGTGAAGTTGATTATTTTTTTGACCTGAATCAAGCAGAATTGGCGGCTGTACTTAATTTCTCAAAACCCATAGCAAAAGCTATAGAGGCTGCATTTCCCTGTTTAAGATGTGGGATATCTGTAGTTGGCCTGGAAGTGCCTCATGCACATGTACATCTTGTTCCGATTAACAGTGCTGATGACCTCAATTTTACCAGAACCAAACTCAAACCATCCCAATCAGCATTGAAAGAAGCTCAAATGCGGATTCTGGAAAAACTTCAGGTGTATGACGGACAGTAAAATGCCATTATCTTCCATAGTTACAAATGTGCTTATTGCACTTGTTGCCGTTTATGGGTTAATGGACCTCATCTACACATTCACAGGTGTTTACGCAAGGTTTGGATTGTTATATCCTGCGGCACATGGGTTCCTCAACATCCTGCTTTTTATGGCCTTGTCGTTCATTTGGTCTAAAGAGCGCTGGGCCGTCTGGCTTTTCCTAGGTATTGCCGGGGTGCAGGTTTTGGTGGACTTTATTGTTAAGCGTCCGATAGGAGTGCAATTGGTGTTGTTTATTCCTGCCATTTATTTTCTTTTCAGACAAAAGAAATGATTTTGCAGGCAGTGTATCCGCTATTATTCTGAAATTCTTTCAGGGTTATTCTTTATAAAATCAGCCCATCCTGTACTTTTTTTCCGTGCTGCTTTTTTAGCTGAACCAGCTTCAACAGGAATAGCATTGGCACTGAAATGGTGGCAAACGGCAACGGCGAGTGCATCCGATGCATCAAAATAGTGGATTGTTTTTGGCAGTGGCATGATGCTGTTTAACATCTTCCAGATTTGTTCTTTGGTGGCGTTTCCATTGCCGGTTATTGATTGTTTCACTTTTTTGGGAGAATATTCCGCAACCGGTAATTTGTTGGAAATGGCTACTGCAATGGCAACGCCCTGAGCCCGGCCCAGTTTAAGCATACTTTGGATGTTTTTACCAAAGAATGGTGCTTCAATGGCAACTTCATGCGGCTTATGGCGTACAATAAGGTCACTGATAACATCATTGATGATGCCAAGTCTTTCGAACATATCCTTTTTGCCATTCAGTTTGATGACATCCATTTCCAGCATCTTGATTTTAGGACCTTCCACAGCAATGATTCCATATCCCATTATCACTGTACCTGGGTCAATTCCCAAAATAATCTTGCATTTCTGTTTCAAGTAGGGGTATTTTTGGTTCAAAGCAATTGAACTGAACAAAAGTATCAAAATATTCATCAACTGGTTTTTAGGTCCCCTTTTATTTGTGGTTCTTGCGAGGGGCATCTATCTTGAATTCAGGTCAAACCCTGAGTTGACTGCACAACTTGATCAATTCCCGGCATTGTTGCGTTCAAAAGGAATATGGGTAATTGCTGGGGCAGTAATCCTGATGTTTTTACAATGGGGGCTCGAAGTAGTGAAGTGGAAAAGGATGTTCAGCCATTCATTTGCAATGAGCTGGCTGGATGCATTCAGGGCTGTTTTCAGTGGGCTGGCTATCTCTATGATAACGCCAAACCGTATAGGAGAATTTGCAGGCAGGATTATCTACCTGCCGGCAGCACTGCGTATCAAGGGAACCGCTTTTACCTTTATCAGCAATCTTGCCCAGTTGCTGGTGACTTTATTTGCAGGATGTTTGACGCTTTTGTTTTCCGGAGGCGCATTTAAAGTTTTGTTGGAGCCTGCAGGACTTTCTACAGTTATTATTTTGCTTTATTGGCTTACGCCTTTAATGACAGGAGTGGTTTGTTTATTTTTTTTTACCGGATCGCGCTGGATGGGAAAGTTAATGCAGGTTCGGATGCTATCCCGGTATAGCAGTCAGATCGGTATTATTGATTCGCTTTCCATGCAAACACTTGTGGTAATCCTTTTTTGGTCTGTTTGCCGGTATGTGCTCTTTATCGCGCAATACGGTATTTTGCTTACGGTATCCGGGGAGATGCCGGACCTTCTCGTACTGAGTTGGTCTGTTGCCATGATGTTTCTCTGGCTTGCGATAGTTCCAACGCTCGCTGTTGCAGAACTTGGCATCAGGTGGCAGTTTGCATACTGGCTGTTTACACCTGTTTTAGTAAACTATCCTGTAATTCTTTTCGTTGTTACTGCTGTATGGGTAATTAATTTTATTCTCCCCGCTGCAATAGGCAGTATAATTGTGTTTTTTTACAAACCATTTGGTGTTTCTACAAAATAGATAATTTAATATTTCGTTAATACAACTGACGGAAAATGAACAAATTAGCTCACCCATTGGTTTTAACTTCGTAATATGGATTTTCTCAGGAGATTTTTATTGTCTTTTTCATTTTTGCTGACATTCATGCGCTTGAGTGCAGGCGATGATTTTTGTGGCATCAGGAATTTCTCTTTTTCCAATGGGGAAGTGGTAACGTTTAAGGTTTTTTATAATGTTATTGGGTTGTATGTGGATGCGGGCAACGCCTCCTTTACAATATCTGACAGCAAAATAAATGGAAGATCAGCCTACCATGTTGTGGGTTTGGGTACTTCAAATCCTTCATACGACTGGATCTTCAAGGTCAGAGACCGTTATGAAACCTATATTGATACAGCAACACTCAAACCGCTAAAATTTGTGCGGCATGTTGAAGAGGGTGGCTTTAGAAAAGACGAGTTGGTTTCCTTTGACCATACAAGTCTTAAGGCAACATCTACCAAAGGAACGTATCCAATAAATGCGTGCATGCAGGATGTGTTGAGCTCAATTTATTACGCTAGGAATATAGACTTTTCTAAATATAAGGTAGGCGACAAGATTTATTTCAGCATGTTTCTGGATGATGAAGTCCATAATATCTACATCAGGTACATGGGGAAGGAGATTGTTAAAACCCGGTATGGTAAATTCAGGGCCATTAAATTCAAGCCCATGCTCATTAAAGGTACCATATTTGAAGGCGGCGAACTCATGACGGTCTGGGTTTCAGATGACGGCAATCACGTACCGCTCAGGATTGAAAGTCCCATTACCGTAGGCAGTGTCAAAGTAGACATGATGGGTTACCGTAACCTCCGTTATCCGCTCAAATCGTTGATCAGCTTCAAATAATGCCGATCTCACTCAGGCTGACATTATCTTTAATGCGGAAACCTTTTTCACTTTTTTGAACCGTACAGCAAATGCATAGCGGGTCATGTTCAAAGAAAAGGACATGGTTTTGATTAACAGCTTCCTCCAGGAATGATTCTTTCTCTTCCAGGGTTTTCATTGGAAACATGTCGTACGAAGCAACATACGGAAGTGGAATGTGCATGGAAGAAGGAATAAGGTCTGCCATGTAAACAAGCTTCCGTCCATCTTCCAGTTTAATGATTGGAATCATCATTGATTTTGTATGTCCGTATGCAAACATGATTTCAATATGCTCAGAAAAAACTGTTCTTTGATCTGCAATTTCATCAACAAATTTCAGCCGGCCTGAGTCCAGCAAAGGCATGATGTTTTCTTTCAGGAAAGAAGCCTTTTCCCGCGAATTGGGATCAGTGGCCCATTTCCAGTGTTCAGCGCTCGTCCAGTAGCTTGCTTTGGGAAATGTTGGTTGGTATGTGCCATCGATAAGGCTCACAGCGCCTCCACAGTGGTCGAAATGCAAATGTGTGAGTATTACATCGGTAATGTCTTCTGGACTAAAGCCATGGGCCCGCAGTGAGGTCAGGAGTGTGGCATTGCCGAAAGGGTAGTAATGGCTGAAAAACTTTTCAGATTGTTTATTGCCCATCCCCGTATCTATAAGAATCTTCCTATTGCCGTCTACAACAAGCATGCAGCGCATGCTCCACGGACAAAGATTATTCTCATCAGCAGGATTCAATTTGTTCCAGATAACCTTGGGTACAACACCGAACATGGCTCCACCATCTAGTCTGAATTGTTCAGTTTCTACGGAATAAACTTGCATATTTTTCTTTTGATACGGCTGCTTTTGTGTATAAGAGGGCAAAAAAACTGATAATGAAAAATACCATTAATACCAGTATTGAATTCCGCATGCTGCCGGTAAACTCTTCATTGTAAGCAAAAAGAAACAAACCCAGTGTCAGTGCAAGTTTTTCAGTGACATCATAAAAACTGAAAAAGGATGTTGTGTCGGTTGTACCGGGGATAAGTTTGGAATAAGTACTTCTGCTGATCGACTGTATGCCTCCCATAACCAGGCCAACGCAGGCTGCCAGTACGTAAAATTCAGTTTGCGAAGTGATGAAATAGCCCCATATGCAAATACCAATCCAGAAAATTATTGTACTCAGCATGGCAGGCAGGTTGCCAATGCGTTGCGAAAGTTTGCTCAGCAGTGTGGCTCCAATGATGGCTACCAGTTGAATCAGGATGATTGTCAGGATCAATTTGGGTTCATCTTCATCTTTTGGAAAGATCTCTTTTTTGCTATAACCAGCTGCCACAAGCATAATTGTTTGGACGCCCACACTGAGGAAAAAAAATGCAATCAAAAACCTTTTAAGGGCCGGAAAAAGCTTGGCTTGTTGCCATACTAATTTAAGTTCATGAAAGCCATTGACAATGATGTGTTTTTTCAGTTGTTTATTTGATACCGTATTGGCGGGGAGCGCCCGGAAAGTTATTTGTGCAAAACCCAGCCACCACAGGCCTACAAGCAGGAAAGAAATTCTTGGTCCCAGTGTCTTATCATGTGCTATACCAAATAGATCAGGTTTTAAAATGATGACAAAACAAATCAGCTGGAGCAGTACACTGCCAATATATCCCATGGCAAACCCTTTGGCACTTACCTGATCTCTCTCTTCAGGCAGGGCAATGTCAGGTAAATAGGAATTGTAAAATACCCAGCTGGTCCAAAAACCCAGTGCGGCAAGTGAGAAAATCAAGATGCCCAGTTCAACCCTCTCTGGCGTAAAGAAAAACAATCCCATACAGGATATAGAACCCATCAGGGTAAATGCGCGCATGAATGCTTTTTTGTTTCCCCTGTAATCAGCTATGGAGGACAAAACCGGGGAAATGATGGAAACAATCAAAAAGACTGCAGCCAGTGCAAAATTTTGTAATGCGGTATTGATAATCTTGTATCCGAAGAAGTCTACATAGGATAATTCACCGGGAATATCACTGGCAGTAACAGCAACATAATATGCCGGAAATATGGTAGAAGTGATAACAAGGTTATATGTACTCGCTCCCCAGTCGTACATAGACCAGGCGCGCTGGATTTTTTTTCTTTCTGCCTGCATATGCTTAAATGTTGTCAGAAAGGTATGAAAAATGATTTTAAGTAAGTTAAACTAGTTTTAAGCTGAT
>JBDLUZ010000027.1:0-13911 GCA_039805045.1 Bacteroidota bacterium
TGCATGGAAACTGGATCAATCAGGGTGGATTTCAGGCTGAGACTGGAACAACTGTTGTTTTGAATGCCGGAAACTATTCGCTCGGAGGCAGTCAGCCAACTACATTCAGAAACCTGACATTGACAGGTGGCGGCGAGAAGACTATTGCCGGGACTGTCAGTGTAAATGGCGTTTTAAGTCTGAATTCGGGATATATCGTTGCTCCGGTCACCTCACCCATTACAATCAATAACAATGGAACGGTAGTAGGTGCCAGTAACCTTTCATTTGTAAAGGGTTATGTAAAAAAGATAGGCACCAATGGCACAAGTAATTATGCTTTTGATTTTCCAGTAGGGCAAGCCGATGACATGATTTATGACCCTTTGAGGATTACTTTTCCTATTGCATCAGCCACCGATGCATTTGTTGTTGGTCATCAGCACACCGCTTATCCAAGTGTGTCAAAGCGTTTATACATCAAGACAATTGCATCAGAATACTGGGATATAATCAAGTCATCTCTGACCCATAATTCAAATGGGGTATCCATTAGGATGCATTATCATGTTACAGCCAATTCAGGGGGAGATGGAACAGGTTATTTCCCTGGTGCACAAACGCTGGCTAACTATAAGGTAGGGCATTTCAATACAGATTCATCCAGGTGGGAGGTTGCAGTTACTGGGGCGTCAGTTATCAACAGGGTTGAAGCAGGCAGCGATATGGTAAATGGATACCTTATTGTTGACAACGTTCAACAATTTAGTCCTTTTGCACCGATAGAGCTTGAAGCTTCAGCACTTCCGGTTATACTCAAAGGGTTCAGTGTATGGTCAATTGGTTCAGGGCAGGTAAAGCTGCAATGGGAAACCGAGCAGGAGCAGATGAATAAAGGCTTTTGGATTGAGCGCAGGGGTGCAAGTCAGGATAAATTTGAACGCATAGGATTTGTGTCATCAAAGGTGCCGGGAGGATCGAGTTTCAAGCAAACCGCATATCAGTATACTGATAATCCAATGACGTCAGGGATGTTACTCTATCGTTTGGTACAGGAAGACCTGGACAGTAAATTAACTGTTGGAGAAGTCAAGAAGGTTGAACTGAATCCGGTCGGGATCTTTAACATTTACCCCAATCCCAGCAGGGGTAAAGTATTTATTCAATTATTAGATCAGCGCAATGATTATGCACTTGATGTATACACAGGGATGGGCAATAAGATTTTCAGTTCCAAGCAACTGCCCAGTACAGGGTATCAACTCAAGTTGCCAAATTCAGGAATATTCATTTTCCGGTTGACCAACCTGAATAGTGGTGAAATGCATATTTCCAGACATATTGTGCAACAATAGTGCATGTTGGATGTTCATCTGATATCTTTTCATTAATTTTGCGCCAAATTCAGAAACCTCATGGCCGGTCAACTCAAGGAAGTCCGCAACAGGATAAAATCAGTCCAGTCAACCCAGCAAATCACCAAGGCAATGAAAATGGTGAGTGCAGCCAAGCTACGACGTGCCCAGGATGCAATCATCCAGATGCGTCCCTACGCCAGCAAGTTGCAGGAGATGTTAAGCAATATTGTCAGCAACAGTGAAGGGGGAAGTAATATGTCGTTGGCAGAAGCAAGAGTGGTGCGGAAAGCCCTGGTTATAGTTATAACGAGTGACCGCGGACTTTGCGGCGCTTACAATGCCAATGTGCAGAAGATGGCATTGGCCCTGATTGCAGAAAAATATGCTGCAGTTCAGGATGCTGGTAACCTTACTATTTGGGCTATAGGTAAAAAAGGCGCTGAGTTTTTTCAAAAACGTGGGTTTTCTGTTAATACCAGTTTCAGGGATACCTTTCTGCAGCTTTCATTTGAGCATGTTCAGGTTTGCGCCCAGGCTGCAGTGAAAGCATTTCAGGATAAGGAATTTGATGCCATTGATATAGTTTACAGTGAATTCCGTAATGCGGCTACCCAAAGGTTTGTGGCAGAACAATTTCTTCCCATTCCTAAGAATAAGCCTCAGGCTGGGAGCAGCAAGAAGGCAGACTTTATATTTGAACCGGATAAAGATCAGTTGGTTGCAGAGCTGATGCCAAAAATCTTGAATACCCAGTTGTTTAAGGCTGTTTTGGATGGTAATGCATCTGAACACGGTGCAAGGATGACTGCCATGGATAAAGCATCTGAGAATGCCAATGAATTGCTGAAAACGCTGAAAATTTCATATAACAGGGCTCGTCAGGCTGCAATCACAACGGAACTTACAGAGATAGTAAGTGGAGCTGCCGCTTTACAAGGTTAGGTTTGATGTTTTTGCCTTACATTTACGCCCATTCATCCGGTAAACCCTGTGAGCATAAGCAGCAATGGAAATAGCCAATCTGATAACCCATATTGAAGCACTGGTTTTTGCCAGCGAGAAGCCACTAACCTCGTTAGAACTTGTTGAGTTGATTAACAATGCCTTTGGGTTTCTTGATGATAAAATTGTCATTGATCAGGTAGAAACATCCATTGAAGGGATAAGAGAAAAGTATAACGCAGAATTTTATCCGTTTGAATTGCGTGAGAGTGGCGGAGGCTGGCAGTTCCTCACCAAGAGAAAGTTTCATCAGACCATCGCACAACTGAATGGGGATAAGTTCTTAAAGAGACTTTCCAATGCCGCCTTGGAGACACTTGCGATAATAGCCTACAAACAACCCATTACCAAGTCGGAAATAGAAGCAATAAGGGGTGTTAATTGTGATTATTCCATTCAGAAGTTGCTTGAAAAAGAACTCATTGTAATTGCAGGAAGAAATGAGCAGGCGGTAGGAAAGCCGCTTGTGTACGCAACGTCAAGACATTTTATGGATTATTTTGGCATCAATTCAGCTGAAGAATTGCCAAAGATCAGCGAAGTTCTGGCTGAAACGATGGTTGAGCCAACTTTGGTTAATGCTGATCATTTTGATATGGAAGGGGGAACAGGGCAGCAGACAACTGACGAAGGAGAAATTATAGACAAAGGGGAACAGGGAGATAGCAATGTGGAACAAGTAGTGGAGTAATTGCAAGCAAAATAAGATGGGACCAAAACTGAACAATGACATTTTACTGAAGGCGGCAGCTGATTTTGGAACGCCACTCTATGTTTACGACAAGGAAAGGATAGTTTACCAATATCAACAATTAAAACAGGCATTCCAGAAAACCAATACGCGTTTTTTTTATGCCTGTAAAGCGCTTACCAATGTCAATATCCTAAAGGTGCTTGCTGATGAGGGGTCGGGTATTGATTGCGTCAGTATGAATGAAGTGCAGCTGGCATTGCTGGCAGGATTTGTGCCTGAACGGATTATTTTTACCCCCAATAGCGTGGGAATGGATGAATACCTTGAAGCAACTGCCATTGGGGTGCACATCAATATTGACAATCTCTCTGTTTTGGAGGCTTTTGGCAATACTTTTGGGGACAGTTACCCGGTAATCGTCAGACTCAATCCGCATATCATGGCTGGTGGTAATCTTAAGATTTCAACCGGACACATCGATTCCAAATTTGGTATCTCTGTTGATCAGGCAGATAAGATTGTTGATATCATGCAGGCTACAAACCTTGTGGTAAAGGGTCTGCACTTGCATACCGGAAGTGAGATTAAAGACCTTGAGGTGTTTATGCGCGGACTGGAATTGATTCTTACCTTAAGCAGCAGATTTCCTGATTTGACTGTAATTGATCTTGGAGGCGGATTTAAAGTGCCTTATAAGCCTGATGAGAAAGGCACTGAAATGGAAGCGCTGGGAATCAGGCTCTCTGAACGCATTACAAGCTTTCAGGAACAAACAGGAAGAGCTTTTGAGGTCTGGTTCGAACCAGGTAAATTTTTAGTAAGTCAGTGTGGTTACTTTCTCGTAAAGGCTAATGTAATCAAGGAAAGTCCATCCCGGGTTTTTGTAGGGGTCAACAGTGGCTTCAACCATCTGATAAGGCCTATGTTTTATGATGCCTATCATGAAATCAAAAATTTATCAAATCCTGATGC
Organism: Bacteroidota bacterium; assembly: GCA_039805045.1. Taxonomy (GTDB): domain Bacteria; phylum Bacteroidota; class Bacteroidia; order Chitinophagales; family Chitinophagaceae; genus Pollutibacter. The sequence continues at coordinate 4,006 of JBDLUZ010000027.1, forward strand.
TCCTTTAAGAACATACAATGTTGTAGGCAATATTTGTGAAACTGATACATTTGCTTGGGACAGAGACCTCAATGAAGTTCAGCCAGCAGATATCCTTTCATTCAGCAATGCGGGAGCTTATGGATTTGAAATGAGCAGCAGGTTCAATTCCCGCTGCCGGCCAGCTGAAGTTTTAGCAGAAGGCAATAACCTCAGGGTGATCCGGAAGCGTGAAAACTTTGAAGATATTATTGCCGGAGTGGTGCTGCCTTAATTTATTTTTTGTAACGGCCATCAAATGAACACCGCACTCCTCTGTGGTTTCCACATGCTTCCAACTCCCTGACCTGAAGGTTGTTTTTGCCCGAGAATGTAAATTCAAGCATACAATGGTCGTCTGCCTTGCTGAAATGATAGGTCTTTGGTTTAACCATTGTGATATCACCACGCAGGCTGCCCTCACAGTTTCCATTTGGTTTTTCTATGTGTATGAAAAAATTCAATTTGCCAGGTTTCCCTCCGTCTCTTATGGAAACAAAATTGGATTTATCTTTTTTGTAATCACCACTTAATGGATCCTTTGCCGCAAGTGTATCTATCGGATTATACACCGTTTCTTGATCTACAGCCTCATTACTTTCTGTAAGAATTAATGTGAATACACCTTCCGTATTGTAGACATATGCACTTTTGTTGTATATGTTTTTCCCATCTTTTGAATTTCTTGATCTTGTTTTGATGATGGTCAGGCGTTTATCCAGGCTTGCATCTTCAGAAGTGTTATCGGCTACTTCGTTGCTGGTTAACAGCATACCGGTTTTGTAATCAAGGTTTTCATCAAAACAAATAACATATGCCCAAGACCTGGTTTTTTGTTCGGCAACCAAAAATAAATAAGTCTCTTTTGTTTCTTCTGCCTTGATCCTCCCATTTCTGAAGAATTTTATTTTATCCAAAGCTTTGAATTCGCTTTTGAACAAACTGTCTGGTATGAATTTTCGGATAACAGCAGACTTGATAAAAAAACTATCGGAAGATAGCTTTTTCAAATCTCTGTTGTTAAACTGAACAGGTAGCTGAATTTCCCGGAATGAAGCGATAAAGTCACTTACTTCAGGGTTTTCTGCCTCGTTAATATCCGTTTCGGTTTGTTTGCAGCTATTTAAAATGAAACAGCATAAAATGCCAATATATAGGTATCGCATAATTCAAGGTAATAAATATTTGCAAAAGTAAATCACTGCAAACGTTTGTGTAGATTAAACACATTAAATCGGACGCTTTCCTGAAAAAAAGATTATCTTGCAGTCTCATTAAAACCGATCAGGCATGACAAACTTTCGTGACTATTCCATCCCGTACGCAAACGATTCACGATATGCCAAAAAAGCAGCTTATTTCTCCATGGAGTTTGCCGTACACCAACCACTGAAAATTTACAGTGGCGGATTGGGTTTTCTTTCAGGTTCTCACCTGAGGAGTGCATATGAGTTGCGTCAGAATTTGATCGGTGTGGGTATCCTTTGGAAGTATGGTTATTATGATCAGGCCAGGAACCAAGACCTCACCCTGCAGGTACAATGGAATGAAAAAATTTACAATTTTCTGGAAGATACGGGTATTAAATTCCAGATTATGATACATGATGCACCGGTGTGGGTTAAAGTTTTTTACCTGAATCCGGAAACATTCAAATCTGCTCCTCTTTTCCTGCTGAGTACTGATTGCCCTGAAAATGATTATGTTTCTCAGACAATAACGCATCGACTTTATGACGCCAATGTTGCAACCAAAGTAGCCCAGTTCATTCTTCTGGGTGTTGGTGGTGCGAAATTAATCGACGAGTTGGGTTTCAAGCCAGATGTTTATCACCTGAACGAGGCGCATGCCATTTCTGCTGCATTTTATTTGCTGAATAAAAATGGGGGAGATCTTAAAGCACTGAAAGAGCAACTGGTGTTTACCACACATACACCTGAAGAAGCCGGTAATGAAAAGCACGATATTTACCTGTGTAATAAAATGTCTTACTTCTGCGGAATGCCGTTGGAAAAAGTGCGTGAAATTACAGGAATACATGATGATCAGTTTAATCATTCACTGGTAGCACTGCGTTTCGCCAGGTTGTCCAATGCGGTTTCTGAATTACATGGACATGTCAGCCGTAAAATGTGGAACAAACACACAGGGGTTTGCCCGATTATCCATATCACAAACTCGCAAAACTGGAGATACTGGGCAGATAAGCAATTGTATTTTGCCATGGATGAGCAAAATGATGAACGTTTTATAGACCGTAAGCGTTTCCTCAAGAAAAGGGCCTTTGACCTGGTTGCCGATCAAACAGGTAAACTCATGGATCCGGATGTTTTCACCATTGTGTGGGCAAGGCGTTTTGCAGGATACAAGAGGGCTGATTTACTCACAAGAGACAGGGAGCGGTTTGAAGCTTTGTTGAATGATTCCAAATATCCAGTTCAGATCATTTGGGCAGGTAAGCCATACCCTGTTGATTACCCTGCAATAACTGAGTTTAACCACCTCGTTCACTTGAGCAAGGCATATGATAACATGGCAGTATGCACTGGCTATGAGTTAGGATTGAGTAAAAGGTTGAAACAGGCATCAGATGCCTGGTTAAATAATCCGCGGGTTCCCCGGGAGGCATCAGGTACAAGTGGTATGACAGCAGCCATGAATGGTGCAGTGAATGTTTCTACAAATGATGGCTGGATTGTTGAATTTATTAACCATGGTAACAATGGATTTGTAGTTCCTCCGCAGGATTATGAAAATATGCATGTTCATGATCAGGATCAGTATGACCTGGATGAAATGTATAGAATACTCAAGGAAGAGGTTCTGCCTATTTATTATGACGCACCTCATACTTGGAGACAGATTGTTCAGAATGGCATGAAGGATGTTCGCTTCAAATTCGACTCTAACAGAATGGCGGCTGAATATTACGACTTATTGTATAATGGATGAGCCCAAGCTCATCCATTATTTTATTTTGGTAAAAGCATTCTATAACCTGCTTTAACCCTTCCAAGGGTAATGTCATCTAGTTTCTTTTTAAGCATCTTCTTTTTGAGCAGGGAAATATGATCGATAAAAAGCTTTCCTTCAATATGGTCATATTCATGTTGAATGACCCTGCCATTCAATCCTTTATAGGTTTCCTTGTGGGGAATGAAGTTTTCATCAACATATTCAATTTCAATGATGTTCTCCCTGGTTACGTCCTCTCTGAAGCCAGGTAAGCTCAAGCAACCTTCGTCGCATGACCATGTTTTACCAGATTTTGAAGTGATTTTCGCGTTGATGAAAATTTTCTTAAATCCGGTTTCACCCTCAAATACTGCTCTTTCTTCCTCATCATAGTTTTCATAAACCTGAGCCGTATCAATAACAAAAAGACGTATGGATTGATTAACCTGAGGAGCTGCAAGTCCCATTCCACTGGCTTTGTACATGGTCTCCCACATATTGCTGATCAATGTATTGAGCTCAGGAAAATCAGGTGTGATATCTTTGGCTACTTGTCTTAAAACAGGGTGCCCGTAAGCTGTAATAGGAAGTATCATGATGCAAAGTTAAGATACTCCTGTAATATGATTGTGGCTGCAATTTCATCTATCATCCCCTTCTTTTGTCTGTCTTTCTTTTTCATGCCCATCTCTACCATAGCCCTGCTTGCCATGCGTGAAGTATGGGCCTCATCTACGGGAGTAATAGGAATGTCCGGAAAAGTGTTTTTGAGCCTCCTGATGCAATGCTGAACAGCTGCCGTTGAATCTGTTGGAGAGCCATCGAGATTGAAGGGCAGTCCGATTACAATTCGTTCTGTGGCTTCGCTACTGATGTATGCTTTCAGGAATTCAAAAAGGTGTTGTGTGTCAACAGTCGTTAGTCCTTGTGCAATAATTTGCATAGGGTCTGTAACCGCAATTCCTGTTCTTTTTTTTCCGTAATCCAATGCGAGTATTCTAGCCATAAATCAATTGAGTAAGCATAAATCCAGCACAGCAGCGATTGAAAAAAAGATGCTGGCCAGTCCGTTAGTTGTCATAAAAGCCAGATTGACTTTACTCAGGTCGTTTGGTTTTACCAGCATATGCTGCCAGATCAGCATGAGTGAGAATAATGCTGTCCCGGTGAAATACAGCCAGTCCATGTTCAACAATATACCTGAAGCAATGATGCAAACTGTTGTTATGATGTGGAGTATTTTAGAGACTAGGAGTGCATTAGCCGTCCCGAGAAGTGTTGGAATCGATTTTAGTCCCTGGGTTTTATCAAACTGTTCATCCTGCAGGGCATAGATGATATCAAAACCGCTTACCCAGCAGGCAACAGCCAGTGAAAGCAGTATGATCCCTAAATTGGCATGCTCTGTAACTGCAATAAAAGCACCAACCGGTGCCAGTGCCAAACCTACACCCAAAACGAGGTGGCAAAGTGGGGTAAATCTTTTGGTGTAACTGTAACCCAGGATAACGAGCAAAGCAACAGGGGAGAGGTAAAGGCAGGTTGTATTGATCATACCTGCTGCAGCAGTGAACAAAACCGAATTGAGTATGGTAAAACGCAGGGCAGCTGCCGGACTGATTACCCCTCTTGGGATTTCGCGAATAGCCGTTCTTGGATTTATTGCATCAAATTCCCGATCGAGGTACCTGTTGAATGCCATTGCGGCACTTCTTGCAAAAACCATACACAGCAATACGTAGATAAAAAGGTCGTAATTTTCAATCAAATAATCTCCTGCTAAAGTCCAGCCACGCCTGCCATCTACCTGTTTATCTGAAACTTCTCGGACGCCTAAAAAAAATCCGGTTAAAGCGAAAGGAAGTGCAAATATGGTATGAGAGAATTTAACCAATGAAAGGTAGTTTGTCAGCTTTTTCATGCTTTAAGTTGTTTAACCATTTCCCACAAAACAATTCCAGTGGCAACACTGATGTTGAAAGAATGTTTACTGCCGAACTGTGGAATCTCAATGCACCCATCACAGGCCGCAATAGTTGATTCCTGAACACCTTCAGCTTCATTACCAAAGACGAGTGCATATTTTTGGGTTGAGCTAAACCTTGTCTTATCCAGCATGATGCTGTTATGTACCTGCTCTACTGCAAATATGGTATAACCGTCCTCCCTTAAACTTTTAATTGCATCCAAGATGTCTGTTATGCCAAGCCAATTAACTGTTTCCGTTGCACCCAGCGCTGATTTGTTGATATCTCTGTGAGGCGGGTGAGGTGTGTACCCGCATAGCATCAGTTTTTCAATCATAAATCCGTCACATGTTCTGAATACGCTGCCCACATTTTGCATGCTCCGTACATTTTCCAGCAAAACAGTGATGCTGGTTTTAGGGGCTGTTTGGAATTCTTCCCTGCTCAGTCTTTGCAATTCATCCATGGCTTTTTTAAGCATGAGGCAAATATACGCCAAGGGCTTTTTCCTTCCGGAATAAAAGGTAACTTTGCAAACTTATGCAAGACGCATTTCAAAAGGTTTCTGATCAGATTAATGCATGGCGGCCAGGACAAGCCTGTCAGCTTGAAACGTTGGCTCAGGCGGGCAGTAACAGACAGTATTTTCGGATAAATTATCCTGACCAGTCTTATATACTCACATACAATCCGCTCAACATTCCGGAGAACAATGCCTTCATAGAATTTACAAAGCATTTTTCGGGATTGGCATTACCCGTTCCAAATATCTTGCTGGAAGGCGAGGCCCGTGAGTTTTATGTGCAATCAGATCTAGGTAATGTTTCGCTATTTGATTGTATCCGCAAAGATGGTTTTTCAGATGAGGTGTTCATGCTTTTTAAGAAAACATGTGATGCACTTGCTTTGCTTCAGGTGAAGGGTGGTAAAGAACTGGATTACGGTAATTGTATTGCTACGCGTTCATTCGATAAGCAGGCTATTTACTCAGATCTCCTTTATTTTCTTTATTATTTTGTCAGGGCACTGGATTTGCCATATGACAAGAACCTGCTGATGAATGATTTTGAGTTACTCAGCAACTACCTCATGCAGGAAGAAAATCAGTTTTTCATGCACAGAGATTGTCAGAGCCGCAATGTGATGATCAAAGATGGGGAACCGTTTTTTATAGATTATCAGGGAGGGATGCAGGGCGCTTTGCAATACGATATTGCTTCTTTACTCTGGCAGGCCCGCGCACAGATGCCTTACGCATGGCGGGAGGATTTGGCCATGTATTATTTTGAGCAGGTTAACATGCAGTTAGACGGAAAGCTTGGAAGAAAAGACTTTCTGGATAATTACGATGGCTTTGTTTTGATCCGGATGCTGCAAACACTGGGTGCATATGGTTTTAGGGGATTATTTGAACGGAAGCCACACTTTATTGCCAGCATTCCTTTTGCCTTGAAAAACCTGAAATGGTTTCTGGAAAATAAATCACTGCCAATCAGGCTTCCTGCATTGCAAAAAGTGCTGCAGGCCATTGTATCAGACGAAATCATGAGCCGGTTTGAACCGCTTTTTGCCAACGAAAATACTAAACTGACTGTCCAGGTCAACAGCTTCTCTTACCGCAAGGGAATTCCAGAAGACAGGTTTGGTAATGGTGGAGGCTATGTTTTTGATTGCAGGGGAATCCTCAATCCCGGAAGAATAGAAGCATATAAAACGCAAACCGGCAGAGATAAGCCTGTGCAGGAATTTTTGCTTCAAAAGACCCAGATGCCTGCTTTTTTACAGCATGTTTTCGGCATCGTTGATATCTCAGTTGCTGATTACCTGAAAAGGGATTTCGAGGGACTGACCATCAGCTTTGGGTGTACAGGCGGACAGCACCGGAGTGTTTTTGCAGCAGACAGGCTTGCTGCCCATTTGGAAGAAAAATTCAAAGTCAAAGCAGTGGTTACCCATATTGAACAGGAAGCCAAAGGGTGGGTGAATGAACGCTACTGATTAACACACAACTTCAATTGCATGATAAAAGCCATGATTTTTGCTGCCGGGTTGGGTACAAGGTTGAAGCCATTCACCGATCATCATCCCAAAGCGCTGGCACAGGTAAATGGCAAAAGCCTGCTGGAGCGGAATGTCCGGTTCCTTTATCAGGCAGGTATCCGAGAAATTGTGATCAACACCCATCATTTTGCAGATCAGGTGGAAGCCGCAGTTGGTTTGATTGCAATGCCCGAACTGACAATTCATTTATCGCATGAAAAAGATGGTCCATTGGAGACTGGCGGTGGACTGGCTTATGCAAGGGGTTTTTTTAAGGATGACACAGAGCCGTTTGTTGTGATGAATGTGGATATTTTAACAGATATCAGTCTGCCGAAAATGATGCAATACCATCTTGCCCACCGTCCATTGGCTACATTGGCGGTTACAAACAGGGACAGTTCACGTAAATTGCTCTTCGATCAGGATATGCAGCTTGCAGGTTGGCAAAATGTCAATTCCGGCGAATTTAAATGGGTTAAAAATGAAGTAGAGCATAGACAGGCTTTTGCATTTTCGGGCATCCATATCATTGATCCTGCAATTTTTGACTTGATGCCACTGTCAGGTAAATTTTCAATCACAGACTTATACCTTGAAATGGCAGGGGAACATAAAATTTTGGGTTTTGATCATTCGGGAGACCTTGTGCTAGACGTGGGGAAGCCTGAATCACTTGAGAAGGCGGAGTTACTTTTCGTTTAAATTTCATAAATTTCAAAAAAAATATATGTTGAAGAAAATACTGATCGGACTGGCTGTAGTTTTTGTAGCAATTCAATTTTACCGTCCGGCTCGAAACATATCCCTCGAGCCTGCATCCAACAATATAGGGAACACCTATGCAGTTCCTGATGATGTCAAAGCCATTCTTACAAGAGCATGCAATGATTGTCATTCAAACAATACAGTTTATCCCTGGTACGCTTCTATACAGCCTGTTACAGCCTGGCTTGACAATCATGTCAACGAAGGAAAAGGTGAACTCAATTTCGATGAATTCCTCACTTACAAACCGAAAAAGGCGCATCATAAAATGGAGGAGGTTAATGAAATGGTTAAAGAAGGTGAGATGCCTTTAGAAAGTTATACCTGGATTCATAAGGATGCTGTTCTTACTGAAGCGGAAAAGCTTGCTCTTGCCAACTGGTCAGTTGCAGTAATGGACACCATAGCAAAACAATATCCGGAAGTATTGATCCCTCAGAAGCGATAGGATCCAACTTTGCATGGCAAATGATCTACTGATTAGCAAATTCGGACAAAAACTTTGGCTGAGTCCCCATAGATGCATTTTCTGGGAGGATAAAAGCATACTTATTCTAAGTGATTTGCACATTGGCAAGTCAGCACATTTCAGGAAATCAGGTATTGCAGTACCCGGACTTATCTTCAAAGAAGATATGAACAGGCTGGCTTCTATACTGGATCATTATAGTCCTGATACACTGCTGGTAACGGGTGATTTTTTTCACAGTATTGCCAATGAAGAGCATGAATCTTTCAAAGAGTGGCGAGACAATTATAAGGACTTGCGCTGCTGTATGGTTCGCGGGAATCATGAGGTGCTGTCTGATCAAGCGTATGCACAATTGGGTATTGAAGTGCTTGGAACTGATTATACGATTGGCCCATTCTACTTTATTCATGAAAAACCAGATGTTGTTCCGGCAGATAGCTTCTCATTTTCAGGTCATGTGCATCCGGGCATCAGGCTGAGCGGGACAGGAAAGCAATCGATAACACTCCCATGTTTTTACTTCACACAAAATCTATGCATACTGCCTGCCTTTAGTAGGTTTACAGGTAAATACCTGGTACAGCCCTTAGCTGGCGATGAAGTTTTTGCAGTTGTTGAGGATTCTCAATACAGCCGTTTGATTGTAGTGCAGTAATTTTTTTCTAGTATACTTTTCACCTGGGTTTTGTTCAGTTCATTTGCAAAAAAAATTAAACAATTTCTATTTATTTGAATATATGTATAAATAGAATTGATGTTATTGAATAAAAATGTTAATGTTTTCGAACAAGATATTATTTAATTAATTATTTTGTTAACTATTCTTTAACCTTTAAACCAAAGCCTGCGTATGAAAAAAGCATTGAGAACGATCTCATTTGTCCTTTCATTGGTATTGCTTGGATCAGCTGCCTGGTCTCAAAGCAAGACTGTAACGGGAAAGGTGGTTGATAAAGCGGGTACTCCCGTTTCTAAAGCCACCATTCTTGTGAAAGGAACTAATGTCGGTACTTCAACCGACGAAACTGGTAATTTTAGTTTGACAGCTCCTGCCGGAGCAACAACATTGGTCATCTCATCAGTTGGTTTTGAGTCTTTAGAAAGGCCCATTGCCGGTGGTGTTATGGACATTTCACTTGAGTCATCACAATCCAAGATGCAGGAAGTGGTGGTAGTGGGTTATGGTACCCAGAAAAAGGCTACCATTTCAGGTTCAGTAGTATCCGTAAAAGGATCTGATCTGCAAAAATCACCTACTGTTAACCTCAGTAACTCCATTGCCGGCCGTATGGCGGGTGTAGTTGCTGTAAACAGGTCTGGTGAGCCAGGTTATGATGGTTCGTCCATTCGTATCCGTGGTGCCAATACCCTGAACAACAGTGATGCCTTGATTGTTATCGATGGTATCCCGAACAGGGCTGGTGGTATCGACAGGATCAACCCCAACGACATCGAAAGTGTTTCCGTATTGAAAGATGCATCTGCCGCCATCTATGGTGCGCGTGCTGCAAACGGTGTAATCCTCATCACCACCAAAAAGGGTAAGATGGGTAAGCCGGAATTGTCCTATTCTTATAACCAAGGTTATTCTCAGCCTACAGTTATTCCAAAGTTGGCCAATGCTGCCCAGTATGTAAGCATGTTGAACGACCTGGATATTTATCAGTTACCTGCCAGTCAGTGGGC
>JBDLUZ010000028.1:0-32427 GCA_039805045.1 Bacteroidota bacterium
CTTTTTTTTACTGCTTCGTAGAAGCTTAAGATATTTTCTCTACCTGCATATAGTTTAACTCTACAGGAGTTGACCTTCCAAATATTTTTACCGTCACTTTCAATTTCTTCTTTTCGTCATTTACTTCTTCAATTACACCATTGAAATCGTTGAATGGACCATCCACAATCTTAATTGTTTCACCGATAATGAATGGTTCACTCATTATCATACCAGAAGCATCACTCATCTCATCAATTTTCCCGAGCATCTTGTTAACCTCAGCTTTTCTTAAGGCTATTGGATTCTCTTTACCGAGAAAATGAATAACATTGGTTGTATTCTTAATAGCTGAGATTATGTCGTCGTGTAACTTCCCCCCTGCGCACTCAATCATAACATAACCAGGATAGAAATTACGCTCACGCATAACCTTTTTTCCATTCTGAACTTTATACACTTTTTCAACAGGAAGAAATATCTGCTTGATAACCACATCCCATCCTTCATTACGCTGTATTTCCTTATCGAGGTACTCTTTAACCTTACGTTCCTTGCCGCTGATTACCCGCAGCACATACCATTTGGTCTCCTGTTGTGTAGTTGTCTCCATGTGTGCGATCACTTGTACAGTGAGTAAATGAATTTCAGTACGGAACTGCTTCCCAGGTCAAGCACCCATACAATTGCGGTAATCACCAGGGTGGCTACCAATACAATCATGGTTGACTGCTGTAACTGTTGCCAAGATGGCCAGGTTACCTTTTCCATCAGCTCCCGGTAGGAGTCCCTGAAGTATGTCTGGATTTTGTTCATGTTGATTCGTTTAATGCTGTTTATCGCGAAGATAAACATAGTTAAGTTCGCACGGGCACTCGGATTCGAACCAAGATCAAAGGTTTTGGAGACCTCTATTCTACCATTGAACTATGCCCGTTTTTTAAGAAACAAAGTACCCGGATAATAATCCAGGTACTTTGTTATTTATGCTTTTAGAGGAATGCAGCTTAGTACATCCTTCCATGGCTTACTTCAGGATCTCTGTAACCTGTCCGGCACCAACTGTACGACCACCTTCGCGAATCGCAAACTTGAGACCTCTTTCCATAGCGATAGGCTGAATCAATTTAACTTTCAAATTGATGTTATCACCAGGCATAACCATTTCAGTACCTTCAGGCAGTTCACATTCTCCTGTTACGTCAGTTGTACGGAAATAGAACTGAGGACGATATTTGTTGAAGAATGGCGTGTGACGTCCACCTTCATCTTTGCTCAATACGTATACTTCACCTCTGAATTCAGTATGTGGAGTGATAGTACCAGGCTTGCAAATAACCATACCACGACGAATCTGGCTCTTTTCAATACCACGGAGGAGAAGACCTGCATTGTCTCCAGCTTCACCTTCGTCAAGCAACTTGCGGAACATCTCAACACCAGTACAAGTAGAAGTCAATTTGTCTTCCATCATACCAACGATTTCAACACCTTCACCAACCTTGATTCTTCCACGCTCAATACGACCAGTAGCAACTGTACCACGACCAGTGATCGTAAATACGTCTTCAACAGACATCAGGAAAGCCATGTCAACTGGGCGGGGAGGCAGAGGGATATATTCGTCTACAGCAGCCATCAGTTCATTAACTTTTGCAACCCACTGCTCTTCACCAGCAAGAGCACCAGTTGCAGAACCTTGGATTACTGGAGTGTTGTCTCCATCAAATCCACGCTTGGTCAACTCTTCGCGAATCTCCATCTCAACAAGCTCAAGCAATTCTGGATCATCAACAAGGTCAACCTTATTCATGAATACAACAATACGGGGAACACCTACCTGACGGGCAAGGAGGATATGCTCTTTTGTTTGCGGCATCGGACCATCAGTTGCAGCAACTACAAGAACGGCACCATCCATCTGGGCAGCACCAGTAATCATGTTCTTAACATAGTCAGCGTGGCCAGGACAGTCAACGTGCGCGTAGTGACGAGCATCAGTCTCGTACTCAACGTGTGCTGTGTTGATGGTGATACCCCTTTCTTTTTCTTCAGGAGCACCGTCAATCTCATCATACTTCTTGGCTTGAGCAAGACCCCTCTTGGAAAGGATGTCAGTGATTGCCGCAGTCAGAGTGGTTTTACCATGGTCAACGTGACCAATCGTACCAATGTTTACGTGGGGTTTGACCCGCTTAAAAGTCTCTTTAGACATTGTTATCCGTTTTTGTTTGTTTTAACTTGGTTACCTATTGAAACGCCCGCAAAGTTATTCACTTTGGGACGATATTCAAAAGTTATTTTCCCGGTAAGGTGTGAGCCGTTGATGAGAATTGAACTCACGACCTCTTCCTTACCAAGGAAGTGCTCTACCACTGAGCTACAACGGCTTGATTGTCCGCACAGCCAGGCGGCATGTTTGAGCGGGAGACGAGGCTCGAACCCGCGACCTATAGCTTGGAAGGCTATCGCTCTACCAACTGAGCTACTCCCGCATTTTGCATAACGTTAGGATTCAACCCTTACCGGCAGGATAAAGGCGAGTGGGCAGGAGTGGATTCGAACCACTGAAGTCGAAAGACAGCGGATTTACAGTCCGCCCCATTTGGCCGCTCTGGAACCTGCCCGCATATTCAGCTTACCTGAGCCAGAGAAGGGACTCGAACCCCCGACCAGCTGATTACAAATCAGCTGCTCTACCAACTGAGCTACTCTGGCAAATGAGAACAAGGTATATTGGCTGAAATACCTACCGTTATGCACAAAACTTTTAAGATCTGCCCCGTTTTGGGGAATGCAAAGGTAATGGAAAAATTTATATGCAAAAATTATGTTCTCATTTTTTTTTTGAAAATTTCATTTCAGGCTATACAAGCTGCTTTTCTTTGACCTTCTTAATTTGCACCAAAATAGAATCAAGGGCAAGGTCAAAAGACTCTTCAAAGGACTTGGTGCTCTGTTTAACAAATAACTCATGCCTGGGAATGGTTACCCGGATTTCAGCAATTTTGTCTTTGATCTGATGTACCACGTTATCAAGCTTCAGGAAAACATCTACGCGCATAATCCTGTCATGATGCTGACTTAATTTGGCCACCTTCTTTTCAACATGGTCCATCAATTTGGCATCCGCATCAAAATGCACAGTGTGTACGTTAACAGTCATGGTTTTCAACTTTTAGGTTATAGATAAAACATATCACCTTTAAGTTACGAAAAAAGCAGGATTATAGGTAATTGTTTCGTTAAAAGTTGACCAACATCATCCCTTCGGATGGGCCTTTTTGTGAATATCCCTGAGCCTTTCAATGCTGTTGTGTGTGTAGACCTGTGTGGCAGCCAAACTGGTATGCCCCAGCAGCTCCTTGACCGCATTCAGCTCAGCCCCATTGTTGGTAAGATGAGTCGCAAAACTATGTCTCAAAACGTGTGGCCCCCTGTGGTCTGATGTGGTAACCTGCAACAAAGTTTTACTAACTATGTCATAAACCTGTCTTGCAGTTGGTGGCTTTTGTTTTCCGGTTAATAAAAGCTGCTCACACAAAGCATCCGGATATAACTTCATTTTTTCAACCTGGTATGAGCTCAACAAGGAAATAAGTCCCGCATGGATGGGTATGATCCGTTCCTTATTCCCCTTCCCCAGTACCTTGATTTGCCCACGGGCCAAATCGATTTGGTTTGATTTCAGATTAACCAACTCACTCACACGGATACCGGTGAAATAAAGCAAACTGATTATCAAATAGCTGGTCTTGCCCTCGAAATCTTGGGGAAACTGTATCTCGTTGAGCAAACGCTCCATTTTTTCCTTCTCAATATAGGCTGGAAGTCTTTTTTTAACTTTTAGAACAGGAATGGCGTTAGCCGGACTCCCCTTCAGCTGCCCTAAAACTTGGCCGAACTTAAAAAAAGCCTTGAGGCTTGATAATTTTCGATTGATGCTTTTCGACTGGATTTTCTTCAGAGACAAATCTGCCATCCATGAACGAATCATGGCAGGCGTTATCAATTCTGGCTCATCGACATCAAATAACTGCGCTGCAAATTTGAAAAAAGAGGCTATGTCGTCTGAATATGCCCTGATAGTATGAACAGAAAGCCTTCTTTCATATTTGATATGATCCAAAAAACGCTGAAATAAGACCAAATGATTGTCAGACATAAAAAAAGATAGTCATAAAGTTAGGAAACCTTATGACTACCAATCAATATATTTAAAAAGCTCTTAAGCTTCGATTGTTCCGTTGAATATCTTTTGCTTGTAAATAGCCTTCAGAACTTCGCCCCTGCGCTTTATAGAAGGCTTTGTGAACGACTGACGTTCACGTAACTGTAAAAGGGTTTTGGCCTTTTCATACTTCTTTTTGTACTTCTTAAGTGCTTTGTCTATGTTTTCGCAATCTTTGGAATCGATAATCAGCATAGTATAATCCGTTTTTTCGGATGGCAAAGATACATCTTTTAATGAAATCACCAAATTGAATACAAAAATCATTTTTTCATGCCGACATTTGCACAAATAATTATTGATGTTTACCGGAATTATAGAAGCTACAGGAGTTATCCTTTCTTTGGAACATACTGAAAACAACCTGTCAGCCTGGATTGAAACGCCCTTCATACAGGAAATTAAGATTGATCAAAGTATAGCTCATGATGGCGTTTGTTTGACGGTTGATGGCTTGAAAGATTCCTTGTACCGTGTAACGGCAGTAAAAGAGACGCTGGAAAAAACCAATCTTGGTAGCTGGAAACCAGGAAATTACATAAATCTTGAAAGGGCCATGAAATTGGGAGACCGATTAGACGGACACCTTGTTCAGGGACATGTAGACACCACTGGAACCTGTATTGAAATTGCCGAAAATGGAGGAAGCTGGCTTTTCACTTTTGAATACCCGGAAAAATTTATGCCACTGATCATTGAAAAAGGGTCTATCTGCGTCAATGGTATCAGTCTGACTGCATTCGCATTAACTGCAAACAAATTTACTGTTACCATTATACCCTATACCTACAACCATACCAATATATCCCGCTTGAGGGAAGGAGACCGTGTAAACCTTGAGTTTGATTTAATAGGAAAATATATTCAGCGCATCAGGATGTAGCAGCGCAATTGAGTGTGTCGTTTAAATCGTCTATACCTTCAACTTTACCAGCCACATTGCAGGTGGCGAGGGTTTGGCTTATTTCCAACAATTCAATTTCAGGTTTAATCCATTCCTTCATGACGGGTATATGTATCAAATTTAATCTTTTTCCTTGGCAAATGGTATTTTTTGAGCAA
Source organism: Bacteroidota bacterium (assembly GCA_039805045.1). Lineage (GTDB taxonomy): Bacteria > Bacteroidota > Bacteroidia > Chitinophagales > Chitinophagaceae > Pollutibacter. The sequence goes on from JBDLUZ010000028.1 coordinate 5,273, forward strand.
TTCAAATAATGAAAGAAGTCTTAAAATATCTCCCCCCTTCAATAAACCTGCTGTTTGTATACCCCACCTTTTCATCAAATGCAAGTCTTTAGCGGACTCTTCCGTATGTAAAACACCTTTTGCAATGCTGTCATTTTCAAGGTTTTGCATTTTCTCCTTAATACCCTTGCTTTCCATCAAACGCAGTCCTATGTCATACGCCTGTGGAAATGGTACTCTTTTGTTGATTATGCTTTCGTCGATCAGATCTTTCATTATGGAACGGTATAGGAATTTCCTTTTACCATGCTGAAAAAACAACCTTTCAGGCAATCCAAAACTCAGGCTAACGAGTCTGCGGTCGGCACTGGGATCAACCACCACCATACCATATTCTAAGTTATCAAGAATACTATAAATGCCAAGCTGATCAACTGTTGTACTGAAAATCTTTTTCCTAAGCCTTCTAGGATTTGATCCTGATGCATATCCTGGCACAAATTGATTACGCAAATCCCACCTTTTGAAGCCAGCTGTTTCAAATCTACCCATATAACATAAGCCCTGTACTACGCTGAAACCAAACAAGCGGTACCTCAGCCTACTAAAAAAAAGATTAACCTCTCTTCTAAAGGGCAGCAACAATTCATGTTTTATTGCCTTCATCCATTTTAACAGATTACCCCCTGCCAAATCCTTTAAAAAAAAGAACAACATGCTGAATTGAAGCCTCATAAGATAATACAATCCGAGCATCGGGGCATCCCATGAAACGGTATAATTGCTCATTTTGGCAACCATCATCGTCCTGACACCGTCACCCTTTGCTGCAGAAAATATACCATTGATCCAGAAAGTATTCGGCTTCACAAGGCACCGAACCGGCTGAAAAGGCTCATTATCAACAAAGGCATTTGCGATATCTGTATCCTGAAAATCCAGGAATTTGGCATCAATATTATGGAACTGGGAAATAAATCGCCTTGCTGGTTCATCTTCCCGGATGCGTTCCTGTCTCTCTGGGGGGAATAAATGGATGAATTTGGGATAGGAAGTAAATGTCTTTAGTTTTCGTCCAATCGTCAATAACTCCCGGGAGGCAAAATAACACAGCATGGAAGAATCCAAACCTGCACTGAGAAAAAGTCCTGGATCTTCATTGCCAAGCCTGGTTCTTACAGCTGCCGCATAGGTAGATTTAAACAAAGCAATATAATCAGCGTCATGCCTAAAATTCAAATTTCGCATTTCCGAAACGAGTGGATATTGTTTCAAAATAGAAACGGTGGGTCCAACCCTAGCTACCTCTCCCCTTTTCAGCGCATACAGCCCTTGAATAACAGTTTTACCATCATCCAGTTTACCAGATTTCAATCCCAACTTAAAAAACTGCTCAGGATCTATGGTCATTTCAAACTTCGAATGATTGAACAACCTGGGATCAATCGAAAAATAAAAGTGTCCTTCATGCTGGCAATAGAAAATAGCACTGGCCCCAATAGGATCTCTAAAAAGAAATAGTTCCTTTTTCAATTCATCAAACAGCACAAATGACCAGTCCCCTTCAAGCTGTTCCGGAAAGTCAATACCCCACTTTTCAAAGGCAAGCATGACCAGAACACAATCCTGCGTTTCCAACAAAGCCTGATGCCTGATGCCAAGCTTATCCCCAAGTTCATCGCGGTAATCAAGCCTGAAATATCCAGTAAGCACAAACCGCTTACAGCTACTCACCTGAATGGAAGGAGGGTTATGCAGGTCCACTGAGTGCTGGGTTTCGGCAGCCCAGCAACCGAACTGACCAGATGTGTATTTTTGGACACTGACACAGGTTGAGTCAAAAAAGTCTCCGACATCCCATTGCTTTTTATCACCAACAACAGCGCTATCAACCCGAAAAAAACCGCCAAAAATATTCATATTCCGATCTCAGGTTTATATGACTTACCAAACCAGGCTACAGCAGTATACTTCTTTTTCATACCGGAACCGGTTAAAAAAATATGCCCACAACGCAACCAGGCATGTGCTTTAAGCCGGCCACCATCCTTTGACAACCCAAAATAGATAGTTGCAGGAATCATCCTGCGGCGGCATAAAACCATGGCTGTAAGCGCCTGATCAAAACAATTGCTGTTGTGGAGAGCATATTTCACAGCCCTACGCATAGCAGTTCTTAATTGCGGAAGGCAATCCATTGCAATCTCAACCTCCGGTGTTTCAAACTGTGCTTCTCCAAGCTGACCTGCTATTTGTTGAAATGGGGTAAATAGAATTCTGAACCTGGACCAATGCAATAAAACCCAAGCTTCAAGGAATAATATCAATGGATTTATTTTAATCATTTGTCTTCCAGACAACGAATAACTTTAAGCTCAAGCATCTTTTTGATCAGGGCATCCGTTTCTTCCAGACATTTTTCATAATTGACATCATATTCAGTTATCAAAAAATCTACCAGTTCAATTACTGTTTTTTCCGCTTTCAACAATTCCCAGATAACTGACGCAACGGAATTCAAACCGAAGTAAAAACCTGATTCAATATCCATCATCACAACCTCGTCATCAATTCTGGACTGCACTACTTGCTTACTTTGGATATATCGGCACATAATACGCTAATTTACATCACAATTTGCTGAATAACTTTTTTACCAACAGCATCGATGGAATCAATACCATTAGGTCTCCTGATTACAAATGCAGCCGACTGAACGGAAAGTTTTGTAAACACATCAAATAAAATCTGCTTGTGCACTCCTTCACGAAAATGATGCCCACGGTATGCCTGTGCTACTAATCTTGAAAAAACCTCAACACCAGTTATGGGCTGCATGCTAACATCATCATCATTCTCTGATTTTTCTAAAAAAAACAAAAACTTTGGCGGCAGTGCCCGCGAATCAAAATCCTTGTGATAAAAAACACCAAACTTATCCACCCCATCCTGAAGCCTGTGTTTTTTTTCAAACCCAATTTGGAGTAATTCCATTGTAGATAACCAGCATTTTATCATCGGATAAGAAGCGCGCACCAGAACATCCCTGCTGGCTTCATCAATTGATGGCACACAAACGTCATCAGAAAAGATCGGTATCCCCTTTGATTGTAAATACAGCAGCAAAGTTGATTTGCCAGCACCTGATGCCCCCAAAAACATGGCAATCCCGCCATCAATAATGACTCCTGATGCGTGTAGAGGAATCATTCCGCGCTGATATAAAACCGCTGCGAAAGCATTGGAGAGACAATACAACCTTACAGCATCCATTTGATGCTCTTTCAGTATAGTGATACTGATGAACTTACCTGCCGTGACCTCATAAACAGCAACATCAGTCACCTTTAGCTGATAATACTGTGAACTTTCATCTAATTGCTTTTCAGTTGATACAACCACTGGTCCTTCAATAGCATTCAATACACCAAAACTTAGATAAACATCAGCTTCACAACTGAATTGGATCTGCAAGAGTTCTGGAAACTCAATTAGGGATTCAATCTTCAAACCATATGCCAGGTATTGAAACATGGTATTTTGTTAAAGATCAAATATACTGCACAATCAGAGGCATTCAAACCAAGGCAATGCTACGAACTGTTAATTTCCGCCATAGAAAAAGAAAAGGCCGGAGCGGAAAATAAAGAAAGAAAAGAAAATGAGGAAGGGGAAGCAGTTTCCAGTCTTCAGGACCAGTCAGGTACTTGCAAACCAATGGCAAACCTGCCAATCTTTTTTGAAATCCCAACGTATAAACAAGATGATTAAACCGCATGCTGTCATCCTGATTGACCCCGGATAAACGCTGGATGCTGTTGCATATGTGTTCCATTTTACTGCGATGCATTGACTTTGGCATTCCTTTCAAAATTGGCGATGGGATAGGTATTGAGAATAGCTGCCTGATCAGCAACCAGGTTAGTTCCAGATGAGTTATACAATCAAGCTCCTGAGCCCTTTGCCTGACATCATCCCAATTAAAACTGACTGCATCTATCATTTGCAAAATGTCACAAAGCCATTTTAGTCTGAACCAGGCATGTTCAGTTCCATGTGTACACAGATAAAGCAATTCTTCGACCTTATCCAATGTTCGCACTTCATCAACACTAAACCCTTTTAACTGTCCCCTGAACCTCCAATGCACTTCAATAACAACATTAAAATGCTGATTCTTCTTGATATAGGCCAAATCGTGGTTCACTGCCCTGAAAAATGAAAGCTGAGACCGGTTAAAATTACCAATATCCGGATCCGGATAAAAGCCCTGTTCCAGCAAGGCCTGGTGCAGTTGATTTATGCCCCCTGATTCAACCAAAATATCAATATCCAAAACATGTCTGCTGGCAATATCACCATAATATTTTTCTGCAATTTGAAGTCCTTTCAAAAAGGTGAATTTGATATTATGTTGGCTCAAATAATTTTCTAGCCATGTCTCATAACTTTTAAGCGTCAACGCCATGAACCGATTGCGGTCAAATCGGTCCTTCAGTTCGAGCAATAAGCCCGGATATAGATTTAATTCGTCTTTAAGTAATAAGTAAACAAGCGGTGTTATTCGATGGCGCTCTGCGAGTATGGTCAACTCCTCGGCATCTATGCCTTTCAGAATGGCTGAGTTCCTTCTTTCTTTGTCAAATGTTGATTGCTTTTGTCTGCAACAGGACAAAATTAACTGGAAAGCAGACGAATCAAAACGCATTTGCATGGTGAATGGTTATCGCATCAGGTACATTTTACCATAACCGCTTTTAAAGTACTTGTCCGTATTCATCCCCTCTCTGCTCAGCTTGTCTATGGATTTGCCGTTTATCTCGGCATTAACCCTGTATAAATAAACACCATTTGCCAATTGCTGGCCAAACTGATCCCTTCCATCCCATTTGTATGTGGTGATATTTTGACCTATTTGCAATGGTCCAAGTTCCTGAGCACTTATTTCCCGCACTATTTTACCTGTAACGGTGAGGATTTGAATCCGCATATGGGTGGGAAGTACGGAACCTGTTAATGTAAACACAAACGCTGTAGATGTTGTAAATGGATTGGGATAATTAAGCAGGTTTGTGATCATCGGTTTATTGATAACCTCAAATGCAATGTTGTAATCCAATGCACCTGAAAGATTGTTACTTCTGTCTTTTGCCTGCACACTCAGCTCATAAACTCCATCGGCCGTTAAAAACGGCTTGTATAATACTTTCGCAAGATTTTCATTACCAGTCCCATTTATTACGGCAGGTATAAATTGCATGGTGTCATTATCGAACCTAAGCTGCCGCTGAGATCCATCCGGATATTTTAACCTGACGGTAAACAAAGACGTATCGTTTAGTGCAAGGTATTTTGAATCATCTCTGAGGGTCATGAGAATCTCAGGTTTTGAACTTACTATATCCCTGTTAACAATATGCATGCCATCAAATGTTACATCCAGATCGGGTGCAGTAACATCAGAGCCCACATAAAATCCTTTTATGAGGTAATTATTAAACTGGAATTGTTCTGGCTGCGCATTTTCGGGATTGAAATTCACCAAAACAGCATTAGCCCCTTTAAGTTTTTCAGTATTTAAAGTGTAGTTTAACTGAAGTGTATCGCCTGGCACTAATGGTTTTTTCAATGTGTCAAGTACCAGTCTGGTTTGATTGCCGGCATCAACAATGCCTACCCATACTTTCAGGCTATCAAATGGAACATCAGATATATTCCTGAATGCCACATTCAGCTTTACCGGAGCACCCGCTTCTGTGGTATCTTTCCATACCTGAGTACCCTGACTAATTAAAATGCCCTCAGGGACTTCATCGTAAATCACCTGCATATACCCCGGCTGCCAGGGTGTATTCCATGAAGTATCCCTGTAAGATCTTTTTAGTTTTAAAAAGGGGAAGCTTGATGCGTCAATCTGTTGAATGGAGGAGTCAATACTAAGCGACCCAGTTTCAAATAATAATTCCTCTGTAAAATCTTTTCTGACACCAACGATGCTGTGTATCACTTCGTCCTGCTGTGTAAGATCAGGGGAACCTCCATTCCACCGGATTTTTTTCCAGGTTTTAGCCGGACCAATCAGCCCGGTTTCTTCCATACCGGAAGTACCAAGACTGGCATACTGTCCAACATATTTCAAGATAGCATTTGACTGCGTCCCAACCTGCTGTTCGATGACTTCCCATTTATTATCTATTCCCTTTTGAGCAACAAAGAGAAAAGGTAATTTTCTGGAAAGAGAGTCAACCAAATGAAACCCAAGTACTTTCAGTTTATGGTAAAGGCTGTTCTCTCTGCCATATTGGAGGGTATCTGCTTGCCAGACTGAAATATCATCGAACCTGCTCGTGGCATTCGCAAGATTCATCATCACAACCAGTGTACCTGCAGGGATGGAATCAAACATATCCATCATATTCTTTCGGGACACAGCATTATTATACCCATACCAGAATGTATATGGCAATAATGGACTACAAAGCTGATTAAAATCACTCTTGAATCGACCTGCATTACCTTGATAAATATTTCTAACCGGTTTACCCAGTTTTGTATCGATCATGACCAGCTGGAATGAACCAAAAACCTGAGGACAAAGCAATGGAATCAAGGAAGTCTGATCGTTGAAAACACTATTGGGAGATACATTTTGAATTGCTGTATTTACACGATAATTGTGCTGTTGATCCCCAAAAATCAAATTACGCCCCTGATCATATTTTAAATCAGTTTTGATATTCCTGTTTTGCTGAAAATAATGAGACTGATTCCAGCCTTTTTCAGTTCCAGGTAAATAAACAAATGATGAAGATGCCCAGCTCAATTCAGCACCTGATGCAGCAATTTGAGCAACACGCCAGTAGTAAACAGTACTGTCTTTCAAAGTGAATGTGGGTGTAAATTCAACCAATCCACCGGTTGAAGTTCTGGTCTGACTTACCCTTGCTGCAGAGTTGAAATATTCGGTGGTATCAACTTCAACAACATACGATTTAGGCTGCTCAGTAAACTTACCAACCGAGGCTTTTAAAACAACTGATGCTTTGTTTACAATGGCAAAAGGATAGGGATAAACCGGCCGGATAATGTGCGAACAACAGCATTGTTTGCGCTTGATGTTTCTTTGATAATCCCGTCAGGATTTACCTGAACAATAATTTTATTTTGCCCCTTAAACCTGGTTGGATCTAGTTTTACAGGTATGGATATGGAATCCGCAAAAAACAATCTTCCGATTTTACCCGCATACAATGTTTCCTGCGTTGCATCAGGTAATTCATGCACAACTTTAAACGGAACGGAATCAAGACTCGCTCTTCCGATATTGACCACTTTCACCTTGACATCAAATTTGGAGTCTGTCATGCTGATTGGAGTTGGACTAACAACCACTGTTGCATCCTCAACCACATAATCAGGTAATTCAGGTGCATATAACTTTACAGCCGGATCTCCATTCAAGAGGCATTGCTCCATCGTGATGATGTTGTAAAAATCTGTTGATCCACCCTGCTGCATTACATCTTTTAAAGCATTTAACTGCAGGTTTCCGATTGAAGAACCATAACTTGAAGATGCAAGCCTGTTGTACAGGTTAAAGGTATAGAGATTAAGGTAGTTTACAATCCCATAGTGTGTGCTGGCGAGAAAACCTATACTCCCTTTATCCTGGGTCAGGATATAATTCTCAGAGATTGATCTCTTACCTGAATTGAGGCGGAGACTATCATAAATGAAAAAATTTCCAGCATTACAGCCATTGGCCAAAAACAACGGGTATTTCCCTGCATTATTAAAAATAATTGGGTCATCCAGGTTGAATTCCATCGAATTGGCTGACGAATGACCAAAGTATGTAATAAGTCCAAGTCCTTCATCCATCAGGTTTCCCAGCAATCCTGAGTTAACCTGCTCAATACCGGCAGGCGTAAGCTTCTCGAATGTGTTTACATAAGCGCCCACAAGTGTATCCTGAATAACTGCCTTTGCCGTATTCATATACCCATTAATTACACCCTGCAGGTAAGGATCCCCGCCACCAATGACGTGAGCTACTTTTTTCATCCAACCTTTTGCAGCTATTGTTTGCTCCGGTGATCGAAGATTCTGTTCATGTTGTTTGACTTTATTCAAATAAACAACTATTTCATCTCCGTTGGTTACGGATAATCTCCCTACAGGAATTTCAGGAGTAGGATCGTTGTTTTCGGATGCGAGAATATTATCTGAACCCGGATTTCCAAATGTTGGCACCAAATTCAACTTTGCAGTAGCAGCCCTTGACTCATTGATCCTAGACTGATCATAGGTTACGCCCTTACCTACAAGCAACAATTGCCGTGGAGGAACCTGAAATTTCTGCCTGGCAAATGCAATAAAATTTTTTATCGAAAGTGGATGTTTTTTAATGCCCCATGAGAACTGGTCTTCCAGCTCATCTATGTGGTAAACACCTACCTGGTGAGCCCCACCTACTGTACTTTCCCTGTATGATTTATAAAGTGCAATGGGATCTCCAGCACCGCTTGATCTTAGGGAAGGATGTGTTATCATCATGAAATCCCCCTGTAAAGAGACATCAGTAAAATCAATGAAATTCCGCTTCTGCAAGTTGTTTACTGCTTTTACCTGCCCGGCAGTATTCATCAACACAAATTGCCTTGTTCCACCCGGAGGCAAAGCAAATCTAACAATACCGGCTGTTCCAATATCGCCAACATATCTTTTTTGGTCTGTGAGATTGTATAAAACAGGCGGCTGACCTTCGGCAGCAAATCCACTAATTTCAAGATAGTTACCTGCCGTTGCGGGCGGAAGAGAAAAGGAGAAAAAGGGACTTCCACCAAAATTGAAGTTTCTTGGATAAACGAGCTCATATTTGGCAACAGTTATCCTGTCTGTTGCAACATTTGCCAAATTAGTTACCCTGATGGTATCAACAGCCCTTCCCAGTAGGCTTGAGGCAAAGCTGGTTTCCTGAACAGCTGCATTAAAAAGGTCCATTCTGCGTTCTAAAACAGGAGTCCCATTCACTGAAACACGTATTGATCTTACATTGGGAGCATTACCATAGGCAGCAATGCGTAAAACCGGATCTGGTCCGCCTGAAGCCATGTATAAATTGTTATACTGCTCTACAAGTGGTGTGGCTGGTTGAATGTTTCTGCTGCTCCAACCTTCACCATTGTCGTAAGAAGAAGAATAAATATAAACGCCTACCACCGATGCAAAGCCGGGGTTCAGCTGATCCCTGAAGCTCCGATCCAGGGTGTGCATAAAATATGGTTCAGGAGGTAATGAATTCGCAGCTACATTATTTTCTGCAGCTGATATTCTGGCATTTATAGAACCCGGATTAACAGTAAGAAAATAGGCCGCTGTGTCTGTGTAAAGACTCCACCTGTCTGAAAGTTGAAAAGCCGGATTGTTATACAATACCGCGTCTTCTTTGCCATCATTCATTTGTCCATAAAACTCAATGAAATCATTGTTGCTTAAAACACCGGTTGAAATACTTGTATAAAGAGGTACTTCTTTGCCATTCCTCCAGAGCTGAAAACTTTCTGCCGGATTATTCCCCAATCCGCTGGCCCTTAATACTGCACCGGAGATCCTGTAAAGTCCGTCCTGCCCAAGCGTAAATTTATAATATGTTTTGCCGTAATCGATCCAGGCATTGTTAAACTGCGCAGTAGCGTTGACTGAAATCAGTATCAACAGGATGGCAAAAGAAAAAAACCTGTATAACTTTTTCTTTTCCATCAGTTTCTATTTTCTTTTCTAATGAGATTGAAACTCAGTGAAAACACATGCGTATACAATGGATTGGATTGATTGGCAAGGTTTGTAAAGGCATAATCAATGGTTACCTGCTTCAGTTTAAATCCAACACCTACACCTGGCTGAAAAATCCATACTTTTTTAAGATTTGTGGTATCTCCATCCTTTAACCCTTTTTGAAAGTTATAAAGCCCCAAACGCCCATAGACCAATTTTCTGAATCCCGCTTCCAGTCCAATTCTGGGATCAACATTCAAAACAGTTGACGACAAAAGCACATTGCGTTTCCCGTCAAATGTAAAATCCAAGTTCACCTCTCCGCCTAATTCAACAGACGCTGTTAACTCTTTTTTAAATGCTGCACCGAAAATAAGCCTAGGTGCTGTCAGTTCTGTTGACTTCACTGGAATTTCATTGTTTGTGAGGTAGAGAGTTTGCTTCTCCCTATCTGTAAACCTGAAATTCCAGACATTGAATGTCGATGTCAGGTCTCTTGCCACAATACCCAATTCCCATTGGGCTGATTTATAGGAAATACCAGCATCCAGACCAATTCCCCATGCACGGGCAAAGCTGCCAACATTCCTGTGTATGACTTTAGTGCTTACCCCAATTGCAAGCTTTTTACCATCTTGTTCATAGAGTTCTTGTCCGTATGAGATTAAAAAAGCATAATCCGCAGATGAAAATGAAGTTATGTTATTGTAATTGACCGTACCGTCAGGTTCTACCAGGTATAACGTATTGGGGATATCATCTACCGCAAACCTTACCAACGATAACCCAAGTGTTTTTCCCCTGCCAGCTATGTCATTCAGCGGAATTGCCATAGAAGCAAAATCGTATTTACCAATTCCCGCGAAATATTCTGCATGCATCAGTGAGAGAGATGGATTGTCTTTCACTGCAGACAATCCTGCCGGATTCCAATAACCGGCAGTAGCATCTGCAACGCCTGCTACCATCGCTCCACCCATCGACAAACTTCTGGCGCCCGCACCAATGTTCAAAAACTCATTGGAATATTTTCTGAATTGAGCATGGGACAGTGCGCAAAACCCAATACACAAGAAAAAAGGTAGACAATACTTAAAGTTTTTCATCAGATCACACAAAGTTAGGTGGATATCAGCCAAATTAACATGCATGGCATACCCTGTTCAAAAAACGTTTCTCCCCCTGTTATATTGCTCATTTTTGCGGGTTTACACTTCTATGCTACATTTGCCCAAAGTTTTAACAAATGAGCCTGATAGAAGAACTTAAATGGAGGGGGATGTTGCAGGACATCATGCCCGGAACTGCGGAACAACTGGAAAAAGAACCAACTTCAGCCTATATCGGATTTGACCCCACCGCAGACAGCCTCCATATTGGAAGTCTTGTTCCCATTTTACTCCTGTATCACCTGCAGCAGGCGGGTCACAAACCTTTTGCGCTGATCGGTGGTGCAACCGGAATGGTTGGAGATCCCAGTGGTAAAAGTGAGGAAAGAAACCTGCTAGATGAGCCTACCCTTCAGAAAAATATTGCCGGCGTTCAGAAACAGCTTGAAAAGTACCTTGATTTTAACCCGGAAAAATCAAATGCAGCAGAAATTGTCAATAATTATGACTGGTTCAAGGGACTTGGCTTCATTGAATTTCTCCGTGACGTGGGTAAACACATAACGGTTAATTACATGATGTCTAAAGACAGTGTAAAAAAAAGGATCGAAGGTGAAACGGGTATCAGTTACACCGAATTTGCCTATCAGCTGATGCAGGGATACGACTTTTACTGGTTGTATAAAAATAAAAACTGTAAACTTCAAATGGGCGGAAGCGACCAGTGGGGCAATATCACCACCGGCACGGAATTGATCCGCAGGAAAGCAGGCGGAGAAGGATTCGCCTTTACCTGCCCCCTTATTACCAAGGCCGATGGTGGAAAGTTCGGAAAAACAGAAAAAGGCAATGTCTGGCTAGACCCTCAAAAGACCACTCCATTCCAGTTCTATCAGTTCTGGCTCAATGCTGCTGATGCAGATGCGGAGAAGTGGATAAAGATATTCACCCTACTTTCCATGGAAGAAATTTCTATTATAATAGAAGAACATGCGAAAGATCCTGGTGCCAGAGCATTACAGAGAAAGCTGGCGGAATGCATTACCGTTTTTGTACATGGACAAGCTGAATTTGAAAGTGCCCGGCAGACTACAGAACAATTATTTGGCAAGGGGGAAGATATCAACCTCAGGGAAATGGATGAAGCCCAACTCCTTGCAGCCATGGAAGGCGTACAGGAACACCAGATTGAAGCCGTTCAGATTGAAGCAGGAATAGATGTTGTTTCCTTCCTGTTTGAATCAGGCATATTTCCCAGCAAGGGAGAAGCCCGAAAGATGGTTCAGGGCGGCGGCATCAGTATCAATAAAGAGAAAGTTACAGATCATTCTATGGTAATAAATAAAGCGGCACTGCTATGTTCAGAATACATAGTAGTGCAAAAGGGGAAAAAGAATCATTTTCTTGTCAAAAAAGCAGGATAAACCGATTTTTATTACCACTAAAATTTTGGCATAAAAGAATATTTTATTATTTTTGCCACCCATTTACGGATGCCCGATAGTATAATGGTAGTACGACAGATTTTGGTTCTGTTTGTCTTGGTTCGAATCCAGGTCGGGCAACAATAAAAAGTTAATAAGTGGTTGATTTTCAACCACTTATTTCGTTTAAAGAGGTCCCAGAACCCGTTTCCCCCCTATTCGTTCCCCTATTTTGAGGGAATACAACCCTTTTGAGTTCAAATTTTACAATCTGAATTGTTGCTATTAAGTTCTAAATTCACACATCATTAGAATAATACTTGTAACAGATGGATACAAATACTAAAACCTTGAAAAGAGAATGGTTAAGATTCCATACTATTACGCTACTTATCTATGGTATTTTCTTCTACTTACAAGTGAAATACAAAATGTTATATCTAAACCCTATTATTGTTATTCTACTTGTTATTAGGGAGAGAAAATTTAGGAAAGGTAGAAGGGATTTAACCTGGAAAGATTTGTTTTCATTTTTTGAAAGAAGAAAATAGATAACATTTTAAGTACTCCTATCTTGATACAATCCCAGCTTAAATTGATTTGAATTTGAAATGTATACTCGATATAATAGGTATGGAAACTCAATAAATCAGATTAACCATTTCATGTTATACGGAGTTATTTAGCCGGGATATCCATCATTACTGTCCGGGCTCTTTTTTTGAGCGGGAAAAGAAATCCAATGCCAAAACAGGAAGCATTGTAATCTGAACTCCTATTGTCGGTATATTTCATACCCGTATAATTCAGGAAGAAATTATCATATCCGAATTCTAAATGCGGTCCACCTGAAGTGGAGAGTTTGAAATTATCGATGATGCCATCTCCCTTGAAAACAATACGTTGCTGGGTGGCATAACCTGCGGAAGCCCACCATTTTGGTGTGAAATGGACAACCCCTGACAACCGCATGGGAAATCGGGTAAGTGTAATATTTGCATTAGTTGCAGCCGTAGTAACATATTTATACCCTAAAACCGACCGAAGACTAAAATATTTATTAAAGCCATATTCCAGACCCACCAGGATAGAACCCCCTTGTCCAGCGTTAACCGATTGATCTTCACCATTGGTGAAATAAACCTGTGCTACCTGGTCTCCACCAAGTTCTAAGGCACCACCTAAAGAAAGGGTAAGCCCCTTCTTTTCTTCCTGTGCAATTACTGATTCTGAAAAAATGAAAAGGCTAAACAAAGCCATACATACGGAAAAGGCAGGTTGGAGTCTCATAAACCTTTGCAACAATGCCTCATTGTATTTCAACAAAATCAACAAGGCAATACCTGCAAGCCATACAAATTGGGTATTGTACTCTTTCAACACCCATCTCCGCCAGTTGAATTCCATGGATGCAAATGTTTTGCTCAAACCGGATATGTTGGGAATCCACCGGTTAACACGTACACAATAATCGTCAAAAGATTGGCCAAATTTGCTCCTCAAGAAATTTTCCTCCGCCAATACGATTGCCTGATAAATGAACAAAAAAAGCGGCATCACAATACCAACATAATATAGGGAGTTGGCCAATATGCCCACCCCAAGCAACATCAGAATGTTGCCCACATACAGCGGGTTCCTGCAGTGGTTGAAAATTCCGGTTGTCACCAAATCGTCAGCATAAACTTTTTTATCCTTCCCCCCACGCACGATGTAGGCCAGTCCAATGGTAGCACCCCGAACTGCCTGGCCAAGTACTGTTACAAACAAACCTCCTGCCAGCGGCCAGTACCAATAATGTTCTCCGCAAGATGCTTCTGTAAAAAGTTCAGGTGAAGGCAGAAAAAGCAGTGCATAAAGCAATATAAAGAGCCAATTCCTGTACCTGAAGAAAAAGTTACCGATCTGTATCATGATTCTTTTTTTGCGATGAATCCGGAAAAGTTATACCATTTAAAAAACACTTCTACTGTTCTGAAGCCAACTTCTTTGAGTAAAGTTATATTTTCACTCAATTTGTAAGGTATCAGTACGTTTTCAAGGGCCTCTCTCTTTTGAGATATCTCTAGTTCACTGTACTGATTCCTCCTTTTAAAATTGTAATAATATTTTATGAAATCCCGGTTGAAGTCTGTTTCTTCTGCTAGGATTTTTTCAATGATGATTAAAACACCGCCGGGACGCAGCTGCTCCTGAATAGAACGGAGAAGCCTTTCCCTCACAATTGGCCTTATGAACTGCAGGGTAAGGCATAGAATGACAACAGAGGCATCTTTCATGGGTACATTTCCTGAGTTGAGATCAGCCACTTCCAGAGAGTAAGGCCTGGTCATACCCATCTCATCTAATTTTGCCTTACATTTTTCAAGCATCGGTTCTGAATCATCAATACCTACAAATTTAATATGCTGAGGTACTGTTTGATCCATCATAATCATGGTAGCCCCTGTTGAGCAACCAAGGTCATAAATGACCCCGTCTGCGCCACAATGGTCTGCTGCCAGTTCAGACATCATCCTTTGCATTTCCACATAGTATGGAACTGAACGGGTAACCATGTCATCAAATACTCCGGCTACTTTGTTGTTGAAGGAAAAGTCGTATGCCTGCTTAAAAGGCTCATCAAAAATCTTATCCATGTTTGCTGCTTTATATCAAATATGATTAATTATGCAAGTGCCTGCAGAATCTCCTCAAGGATATCCTGGGGGTGTTCGAGTCCAACTGAAAGCCTTATCAATCCTGGCGTTATACCAACTGCCTGTCTCTCATCTTCTGATAACTTGGAATGTGTAGTGCTGGCAGGATGCGAAGCAATGGTTCTGCTGTCTCCAAGGTTATTGGTCATAGAAAGCCATTTCAAGCTATTGAGAAACTTTCTTCCTCCTTCAAGTCCTGATTTCAATTCAAATGTGAGTATCCCACCGCCATTCAGCATTTGTTTTGTAGCCACGTCATAACGGGGATGTGATGGCAGGAATGGATATTTGACCCAGCTGAGCGAAGCATGGTTTTCAAGTCCATGTGCAATGTAAAGTGCATTTGCTGCATGCTTTTCCATCCTCACAAACAGGGTTTCCAAACTTTTAGAGAGCACCCAGGCATTAAACGGACTTAAAGAAGGGCCGGTATTTCTGATAAACAAGTAAAGTTGCTTTATCAGGTCTTTTTTACCAACCACTACTCCGCCGAGTACCCTACCCTGCCCGTCTATGAATTTTGTAGCCGAATGAAGCACCAGGTCTGCCCCAAATTTTATGGGCTGTTGAACCGCAGGAGTTGCAAAGCAATTATCAACTACAAATAATATTCCATGCTTTTTACACAAAGCTGCAACATAATCCAGGTCAATAATATCAAGTCCGGGATTGGATGGGGTTTCTACATACAGCATTTTTGTATTGGGCCGAATTAATGCTTCAATTGACTCCGGCTTATTCATATCAAAATAACTGTAAGTAATTCCCCACTTGGGCAGATACTTGGTCAAAATTGTATGGGTGGAACCGAAAACAGCAGATGCAGAAATGATATGATCACCGGAAGCCAAAAAGGTCATAAAACACGCACTGACCGCAGCCATACCTGTAGCTGTAGCAATTCCATCTTCAGCTCCTTCTAGGAGACAAACTTTTTTAATAAATTCATCTACAGACGGATTGGAAAACCGAGAGTAAATATTCACATCAAGGCTGTCATCAGCAAAAGCTGCTGCCATATCCTCTGCAGAATCATAAACGAAACTGCTGGTCAGGAATAAAGGAGTTGAATGTTCTTTCTCTCCGGTTCTTTCCGTTTGTGTGCGTATAGCAAGTGTTTCTGGACGCATAATTATTTTAATCTTGTTGAATTTTCACTTCATCACCATTGAGGATAACCCTGAAGGCAATCTCTGCGCCTGCGACCCTCAGTGTTTCCGCTACTGAACAATATTTTTTCAAAGAAAGGTCAACAGAACGATATGCTTTTGCAGGGTCAATATTTCCTGATAACCTGAACTCAATCTGAATAGCCTTCCACAGAGACGGTTCAACACCTTCTTCCCTTTGACCATCAATGTCAATTTCAAGTCCATCCAGCTGTTGCCTTTGTTTTTTCAATATGCTGATGATATCAACTGAGCTGCATCCACAAACTGCTGCCAACAGGGTTTGCATGGGTCGGAATCCGGAGCCATTGCCTCCCTGTTCTGTGGGAATGTCCATCCGCATCACATGTCCCTGGGAGTCAGTGACATCCATACCATAAATACCATCTGCCAGTTTAGCGGAGATCAATGCCATAAATATTAATTGAATGCAAATATACGTTTTGAAAAGCAATTGACCTTTGAGCCGAAGACCGACTTGCATTTTGTTAAAAATCTAAATAGATTTAACCTATGGAAGCGGCATACGTTGTTGAGATTCATGAAAAGATTGCTGAATTGGAAGCCCGGCTCAAAATGGCAGAAACAGAAAAGCAAAAATTAAACAACCAAATGGGGATGCTCAGCCGTGAAAACGAGATTTTGATGAAAGCCCTTGATAAACTTTATGCAAAAGAGCAGGAGCTTAGTCAGGCTTTAACTAAGATACTTTTACTCGAGAAAAAATTGATGTTGATGGCTGGTAAAGGCTAATTACCAATACTTTTGTTCAACTCATTGATGCATTTACTGAGACTTTCCTTCCAGTTGTTAAGATCAAGACCATAGGTCTTACATATTTTATGTTTATCCATTACACTATACAGGGGCCTTTGAGCAGGTGTAGGATATGCCGATGTTGGAATGGGATGGACAATGCAGCTACTTCCAGTGAGTTTACCTATTTCAAGTGCAAATTCAAACCAAGAAATCTGGCCTTCATTTGAAAAATTATATACACCTGGGTGCCAATTCGTGGAACATATAATGTGCATGATGCAGGAAGCGAGGTCTGCTGCATATGTTGGGGAGCCGATTTGATCTGAGACAACACTAATCTCTGGCCTATCTTTCATGAGCCGGAGCATAGTCTTTACAAAGTTGTGCCCATAAACCGAATAGACCCAAGATGTTCGAATAATTACAGCAAGTGGATCATTTTTAATGGCTGCGATTTCCCCGTCAAGTTTAGTTTTTCCATAAACAGAGAGTGGTCCGGTTGGATCCGTTTCGATGTAAGGTCTGGAACCATCGCCTGAATAGACATAATCAGTAGAGATATGCAGAAAGCGACAACCAGCTGCTGCAGCAACTGCAGACAGGATGTCGACCGACTCGGTATTGATAAGCTTAGCCAACTCGTTTTCGGATTCTGCTTTGTCAACAGCTGTATATGCTGCGCAATTGATACAGAAATCGGGTTTGAATTGATCAAAAAAGTGCCTGACTAGTTCAAAATGATGAATGGGCATGTCTTCTCTTGACAAAAAGAGAAATTCGTATGCTGAAAATTGTGCAGCAAGGTCTCTAAGTTCTTTACCAAGTTGGCCGTTAGCGCCGGTAACCAGAATTTTCTTCATAAATTCAATTAAAATCCGGTTTCAAGTCCTACAAATCCCGGCAATTGATGGTCTTTTTCCGATACAATGGCTTCAGATTCACTAATCTGCCAATCAATTTTTAAAATGGGATCATTGTATTTTATCCCGAGCTCACTTGCTTTATTGTAAATGCCGTCACATTTATACATAACTTCAGCGGTTTCACTCAACACTGAGAAACCATGAGCAAATCCTCTTGGAATGAGCAATTGCATTTTATTCTCTGCGGTAAGTTCAATTGCAAAGACTTTACCATAAGTTGGTTGCCCAGATCTTAAATCTACTACCACATCAAGTATCCGTCCGGATAAAACCCTGACCAGTTTGGCTTGCGCATGGGGTGGCTTTTGAAAATGAAGTCCACGTATAACACCTTTTCTAGAGAATGACTGATTATCCTGTAGCCACTGATGTTTTAATCCAGCCTGTTCAAATCTTACTGAATTGTAGCTTTCGAAAAAGAATCCCCGCTCATCACTGTATACAGCTGGAGTAAGAACCTGCAATCCTTCAAACCCTGTTAACTCTGCTTTCATAATCAGCGTGCCTGGTATTGTTCATGATAATATTGCTGATACGATCCAGATGTAATGTGCTCGACCCACTCAGGGTTATTTAGGTACCAGTCAATTGTTTTCTCCAGCCCTTCTTCAAACTGCAGCGACGGGGTCCAACCTAACTCCTGATTGATTTTCGTTGCATCGATTGCATACCGCTTATCGTGGCCTGCCCTGTCTTTCACATAAGTTATCAGTTGCGCACTCTGCCCTTCAGGCCTGCTAAGTTTTCTGTCCATTATCTCACAGAGTAAATGAACAATATCAATATTCTTCCATTCATTGAACCCACCTATATTGTAAGTCTCACCCAGTTTACCGGTATGAAAAACAACATCAATGGCCTTTGCATGATCTTCTACCCATAACCAGTCTCTCACATTGTCTCCTTTACCGTAAACAGGCAATGGTCTAGAATGAACTATATTATTGATCATCAGCGGCAGGAGTTTCTCCGGAAACTGATGTGACCCGTAATTATTGGAGCAATTGGACATCACTACAGGTAAATTGTATGTGTGGTGATACGCTTTAACCAGGTGATCGGAAGACGCCTTGGAAGCAGAATAAGGAGACCTTGGGTCATAAGATGTCTCTTCCGTAAAGAAACCTGTTTCCCCAAGAGATCCATACACTTCATCAGTTGATACATGGTAGAAAAGTTTACCAGACTGACCATGCCAATGCTTTTTGGCAGCATTCAACAGTACAGCAGTTCCCAGAATATTCGTCTTTACAAAAGAAAGGGGATCCATGATGGAACGGTCTACATGACTTTCAGCAGCAAGATGAATGACAGCATCAAAACCATGACTTTCGAAAAGGGTATCAATGAAGTTTTCATCGGTAATATCACCCTTTACAAAACTATAATTGGAAGATTGTGCTATGTCGAGCAGGTTCTCCAGATTTCCAGCGTAGGTAAGCGCATCCAGATTTGTAATCTGATAATCAGGATATTTATCAACAAAAAGCCTAACCACATGAGATCCTATGAACCCGGCACCTCCTGTTATCAGTATTTTTTTCATCTGCTTATGAATTCTTTGGGTTGCTTTACCAATTCTTCCGGAGGTAACGATTTGAAATAATCGTATGTTATTTTCAAGCCTGTTGCCCTGTCAACTTTTGGCTCCCAGCCAAGTAACTCCCTGGCTTTGGTTATATCCGGCTTACGCTGTTTGGGATCATCTGCAGGTAATGGCTTGAAAATGATTTTAGTTTCTGCACCGGTGAGCTTGAGGATTTCTTCTGCAAACTCCAGCAGACTAATTTCTGAAGGATTTCCTATGTTTACCGGATAAGCATAATCACTCATCAGTAACCGGTATATTCCGTCAATCAGGTCATCAACGTAACAAAAAGACCTGGTTTGAGAACCATCCCCAAAAACAGTCAGGTCCTCGCCTCTGAGCGCCTGTCCAATAAATGCAGGCAATGCACGACCATCATTTAGCCGCATTCTCGGACCATATGTATTAAAGATTCTTATAATCCTTGTTTCTACCTGATGAAAGGTATGATAAGCCATTGTGATTGACTCCATGAATCTTTTGGCCTCATCGTAAACACCTCTTGGTCCAACCGGATTAACATTCCCCCAGTACTCCTCGTTTTGTGGATGTACCAATGGATCACCATAAACTTCAGAAGTGGATGCCACAAGCATTCTTGCACCTTTTGCCCTGGCCAGACCTAGACAATTATGTGTACCCAAGGCACCTACCTTTAGGGTTTGAATAGGAATTTTGAGGTAATCGATCGGACTGGCCGGAGATGCAAAGTGGAGTATATAATCAATATTACCAGGCACATGTATGAACTTGGATACATCGTGGTGGTAGAATTCAAACTCCTTTAATTTAAAAAGATGTTCTATGTTGCGGAGGTCCCCTGTAATGAGGTTATCCATTCCCACTACGTCAAAGCCTTCTCTTATAAATCTGTCGCAAAGATGTGAGCCCAGAAAACCTGCAGCCCCGGTAATAAGAACACGTTTATTAGACATAAATCAGATATTAGAATTGAAGTTTCGGCCTATGCTTTCATAATGAAATCCAAGTTCACTGATGCTCTTCACATCAAACAGATTCCGACCATCAAATATCGCTTTTCTTTTCATGGCCCTGACAATTTTCAAAAAATCAGGTGTCCTGAACTCATTCCATTCTGTTGCAATAATCAAGGCGTCAGCACCCTCTAGGGCTTCATACTGGTTCTCCGCGAAAGCAATACTTTCCCCCATCAATTGTTTAACGTTGGGCATAGCTTCCGGATCAAAAGCGGTAACAGTAGCACCTTGGGCCAGTAAAGATTCAATAATATAAAGTGCCGGGGCCTCCCGAATATCATCTGTATTGGGTTTGAACGCAAGACCCCAAAGTGCGAAATGCCTTCCTTTGAGATCTCCGTTGAAAAAATTGCTGATTTTCGGCATAAGGTGGAGCTTCTGCTTTTCATTGACGTCCATTACTGCATTGAGTATTTGGAAATCATAATCAGCTTCCTTGGCACTTTTAACCAGGGCCTGAACATCCTTGGGGAAACAACTTCCACCATAGCCAATTCCTGGGAACAAAAATCTTTTCCCGATTCTGTCATCACTGCCTACCCCAAGCCTCACCATGTCTACGTCGGCACCTAACCTTTCACACAATTGTGCGATTTCATTCATGAATGATATCTTGGTTGCCAGAAAAGAATTTGCCGCGTATTTGGTTAATTCGGCAGACCTTACATCCATATATATCAATGGGTTCCCTGAACGAACAAAAGGTGCATACAACTCCGCCATCAGCTTCTTGGCTCTTTCAGCATCAGTGCCAATAACAACCCTGTCTGGCTTCATAAAGTCGTCAACAGCTACGCCTTCACGCAGAAATTCAGGGTTGGAGACTACATCAAAATCAACTTTTGCATGCTTGGCAATGGCGCTCTTAACTTTTTCTGCTGTTCCTACAGGAACGGTGCTTTTATCTACCACAACTACATAGTCGTTCAGAATGAGTCCAAGTTCATGTGCTACCCCCAACACATATTTCAAATCTGCTGAGCCATCTTCGCCGGGAGGTGTAGGTAATGCCAAGAATAAAATCTTCGAATCCTGTATACCATCCTTCAGGTCAGTTGTAAAACGAAGGCGTTGCTCCTTGAGGTTGCGCAGGAAAATTTTTTCCAGTCCGGGCTCGTAAATGGTAATCTCGCCGGATTTCAGTTTATCTACCTTTCGCTGATCAATGTCTACACAGGTCACTTCGTTACCGGTTTCTGCAAAACAAGTTCCAGTTACAAGTCCAACATAGCCGGTGCCAATAACAGTAATTTTCATGGATATTCAGATTAATTTATAGTTGCACAAAAGATTTTACTGAGTCGATAATCAACTCCTGCTGATCCTGATCCAACTCGGTATGAATCGGAAGAGATACTACCCGTTCAGTCAGCCAGTCGGTTACAGGCAGATCAACATCAGGCAAATTCAGAAAAGAAAACATCTTCTGGCGGTGAGCAGGTACAGGATAATAAATCATGGAAGGAACACCTTTCGAGGCCAAGTATTCAACAAGTCCATCGCGGTCTACCTGCTCCAGAATCATCGTGTACTGGTGAAATACATGTGTGTTCCCCAAAGCGGTTTTTGGTGTGGTCAGAGACTTAATCCCTTCAAATGACTTATTGTAGTTTGCAGCTGCCATGCGCCTGGATTGATTATATTCATCCAAATAACGCAGTTTTATCCGTAAAATTGCGGCCTGTATGGTATCCAGCCTCGAATTACATCCTACAACATCATGATAATAGCGTTTGCTTTGTCCATGATTGGCAATCATTTTTATTTTTCTGGCAAGTTCCCCATCATTCGTCATCAATGCCCCGCCATCACCAAAACAACCCAGGTTCTTTGATGGGAAAAATGATGTACACCCGATATGTCCAATTGTACCCGTCTTCTTAATCCCCTCACTTCCCATATCTATGGTTGCCCCAATGGCCTGCGCATTGTCCTCAATAACATACAGCCCAAACTCTTTTGCAATTGCCATAACAGACTGCATGTCTGCTGACTGTCCGTACAGGTGAACAGGCACTATGGCTTTTGTGCGGGGGGTTATCGCCTTTCTCACCTCTTCTGGATTCAGGCAAAAGGTAATTGGATCAACATCTACAAAAACAGGTTTCAACCTAAGTAAAGCCATCACTTCAGTTGTGGCTATATACGTAAATGATGGCGTAATTACTTCATCCCCTGGCTGAAGCTCAAGTGCCATCATGGCAATCTGAAGGGCATCAGTTCCATTGGCGCAGGGTATCACATGTTCAGACTGCAGGTATTCCGACAACTCGAGGGCAAAATCAGCAACAGCTTTGCCATTGATGAATGCGGTTGCATCGAGTGTTTCATGTATTGCTTTATCAACTTCAGACTTTATTTTAAGGTATTGACGTTTAAGATCAACCATTTGTATTGGTACCATAAGAAATGAATTGTGGTGCGAAATTATGAAAAATACAGGGTTTCCGTTGAATAGGTTGTAGTTTTGCCATCCAAATCCTTAAGTATTGTTTCTATATAATCTTTTTTTAAGATGTTATCAGTTGGTAATCAGGCTGGCATCATTCTGGAGCCCCAAAGCCCGTTTATGGCTGGAAGGCAGAAAATTGGTTTTTACCCTTTTACAAGAACAAATACCTAATACTGGTAAACAAATAATCTGGATGCACTGCGCATCACTTGGGGAGTTTGAACAAGGGCGGCCTTTACTTGAAAAACTAAGGTCTGAATATGAAGATAGCTTCATATTACTTACTTTTTTCTCACCCTCAGGCTATGAAATTCAAAAAAAATACAAGGGTGCTGACCTGGTTACCTATTTACCAATGGATGGTAGGAAAAACGCAAAAATGTTCCTTGATATTGTCAAACCCTCGCTGGCTATTTTTGTAAAATACGAGTCATGGTTTCACTACCTCAAAACCTTACGTGAAAGAGAGATCCCTACCATGTTAATAGCAGCAATTTTCAAAGCTGAGCAAAATTATTTTGGTGTTTTTGGCGGTTTTCTCAGACAAATGCTGAATTACTACAATCACATTTTTGTGCAGGACAGGTCATCACTTGAACTCATTACAAGTCACCACATCAGATCTTCTGCCAGCATTTCTGGTGATACCCGTTTTGATCGTGTACAGGAAATTGCGTCTATGCCATTTCAAAACAGCATCATTGATTCTTTTTGTAAAAACAGTCAAGTCATTGTAGCTGGCAGCAGCTGGAAAGAGGATGAGGATATGCTTTGTGGATATATCAAAGATAACCCTGAAATAAAAGCCATCATTGCGCCACATGAGATTGATACCAAATCGATTACCAGGTTGCAATCGCTTTTCCCGAAGTGTATTTTATTTACCGAAGTCAATGAAAAGATTGACCCTTCAGTCAATGTTCTTGTCATCAACACAATGGGAATGCTTTCAAGGCTTTACAGGTGGAGTACCATTAGTTACATTGGCGGAGGGTTCAATAAGTCAGGTATTCATAACATTCTTGAGGCTGCTGTTTATGGTAAAATAACTGTTTTTGGTCCCAGCTACCATCGTTCCGGTGAGGCAGAGGCTTTGGTAGGTCAGGGAGGTGCATACACTTACAGCAATTATTCTGAACTAACGGATTTGTTGGATAACCTTTTCAATAATCCAACAGAAAGACAAAAAGGTGAGTCAACTGCGCTAGATTACGTTCACAGGAATCTTGGAGCTACAAATATTATCCTTGATCATATCAGGGAACTGCCAGGCTTCAAAAACCAATAATATCTCAAAAGAAATCACATTTCATGTTTATTGAACCCCATATAAGTAAAGGTGGCTGGATAGAAGTTGTTTGCGGATCCATGTTTTCGGGTAAAACGGAGGAGCTGATTAGAAGACTTAAAAGGGCAAGGATTGCCAATTTGAGCGTGGGAATCTTTAAGCCAAGTATCGATACCAGATACCATGCAAAAAGCATTGTTTCACACAATGAAAATATGATTGATGCTATTCCGGTGTCGTCATCTTATGAAATTTTGGAGAAATCAGTTGATTTTGATGTAATTGGATTGGATGAAACACAATTTTTTGACCAGGATATCGTAATAGTATGTGAAAAACTTGCCGACCTTGGTAAAAGAGTTATTGTAGCAGGATTGGATATGGACTATACCGGAAAACCTTTTGGTAAAATGCCTGAACTACTTGCCATAGCAAACTACGTAACCAAACTTCATGCAATTTGTATGCAATGTGGCGGAACAGCAAGCTATTCTTACAGGATTACAACCAATAAAAACCAGGTTGTTCTTGGAGAAAAAGACCATTACGAAGCACGTTGCAGAAACTGCTTTAAAAAATAAAACAGAAAAGTGACCAATATCAACAAGATTAAAGCACTATTACGCAAAGAGCTGCTGCTTGAAACCAGACAACAACATACGTTGTATGGCATCATGTTGTATATCGCATCCACGGTATTTGTAATTTACCTGACCGTGGAGTCTCCAGACAGTGAAACATGGAATGGACTGTTCTGGATTACACAATTGTTTATCTGCATCAATGCCATTGCAAAAAGCTTTTTGCAAGAAGCAAAAGGCAGGATGCTTTATTACTACAGCATAACTCCCCCATCAGTTTTCATCTTATCTAAACTGATATACAATGTTGTTCTGATGTTGGTGATGAGCAGCATAAACCTGCTGCTTTATGCTGCTTTTTTAGGAAGCCCTGCTGTTTCGTTTCTGCAGTTTTACCTGATCAGCCTGCTTGGGGCTGCAGGTCTCGGACTTATTTTTACAATGCTGGCGGCCATTGCTTCAAAGGCGATGCAACAAGCCTCACTGATGGCTATACTTGGATTCCCGCTGATTATTCCACAGCTGCTGCTCATGATTCGTTTGTCAAAAACTGCATTTGCTGAGATTTTCAGAGAAGGAGTTCCCTTACAGCTTGTTATGTTACTAATAGCCCTGGACATACTGATAGTATTTCTTTCAGTGATCCTTTACCCATTTTTATGGAAAGATTAATCAATTATTCAATATTACAAATTCGATAAACACAATCCATTTTCTATGCGACTATCCTGGTGGAAATTAACTTCAATCTTTTTATTGCTTTATGCCGTTGTTGGCGGGATGTTTCTTCCCGTTCCGGAACTGCCTCAACTTGGTGAAACAATCAGAAATCTTTACTACCATGTTTGCATGTGGTTTGCAATGATGATCCTGTTCACCGTTTCAGTGATTCACAGTATCAAATACCTGCGTAACGGAAATTATACGCATGATGTAAAAGCAAGGTCTTACGCAGGCGTTGGCACATACATGGGCATTCTGGGATATACAACCGGAGCAATATGGGCCAGTTACACTTGGGCTGACCCTAACAATCCGGCCTATGCCTCATTTGGATCAATCATGCGTGAACCCAAATTGATCGGTGCAGCTATTGCACTCCTTATTTACGGAGCTTATTTTATCCTTAGAAGCTCCATCAACGACATGGATCAGCGTGCAAGGGTAAGTGCTGTTTATAATATTTTTGCTTATGCAATGCTTTTCCCCACAATTTGGATTATCCCCCGATTACTGCCAAGTCTGCATCCCGGACAGGAAGGGAATCCTGCACTTAATTTCAACGACATTGATTCACGGATGCGCATGGTTTTTTATCCCGCTGTTATCGGCTGGACGCTGCTCGGTGCCTGGATTGCAACACTAAAGATCAGATATACAATTTTACTCGAAAAAAAATGGAATAACAATGAAAAATAGTATCCTTTCAATCATCTTCATCCTCTTCGCTTCTCTGGTAAACGCACAACAAACAGCAGAAGCCAGCCCAATGGCATTTGACATGAGAAGTAATGGTAAAATTTATGTTGTAGTTGCAGTATTGTTAACGATAATGATCGGACTAATACTTTATATCATTAGCGTAGACAAAAAAATATCCAAACTCGAAAAGGAATAAAGAACCTTTGTACCTTTGCGGTGTTAGAAAAAATTCAAAAATTCAATTAATATGAATCCAGAATACAGTTTTTTTGATGCCGTTTGCAAAAGTTTTGATAAAGCTTCAAAATTCACCAACTTCGACGCAGGCATACTCGAGCAGATAAAACAATGCAACAGTGTATTGCGCATGCATTTCCCGGTTAAAATTGGCGATCAAATTGAAGTCATAAAGGCCTATAGGGTTCAGCACTCTCACCATAAACAACCTTGCAAAGGTGGTATACGTTTCAGTGAAATGGTAAACCTGGATGAGGTAATGGCACTTGCGGCACTCATGACTTACAAATGCGCTATTGTAGATGTCCCTTTTGGAGGCGCAAAGGGTGGAATTAGTATTGATCCCAAAAAATATTCCCCCTATGATCTTGAAAAAATCACCAGAAGGTACACCAGCGAACTGATCAAAAAGAAGTTCATTGGTCCTGGCGAAGATGTACCTGCACCAGATTATGGTACAGGTGAAAGGGAAATGGCCTGGATTCTTGACACGTATACAGCCATGCATCCTGGAGAAATTGATTCGCTCGCATGTGTCACAGGAAAGCCTGTCAGTCAAGGTGGCGTTAGAGGTAGAAAAGAGGCCACAGGACTAGGAGTTTTTTATGGTATCCGTGAAGTTTGCAACAATCCAAAAGTCATGAATCGTCTTGGCCTTTCACTTGGCATTGAAGGTAAAAAAATCATTGTACAAGGATTGGGAAATGTAGGATACCATGCTGCAAAGTTTTTTCAGGAAAACGGAGCAAT